>JANNUY010000330.1:0-6781 GCA_031414155.1 Acidobacteriota bacterium | reverse complement strand
TCAGGGAACCTTGTTCGGAATGCGTCTGTTGCCTAGATGTGCCTGCGAGGGCGCAGGCGTACCTAGCCTAACAAACGCGCAAGATCACGCACTTCAAATAATAAGTTTCAGGAACCGTCAGCAAGATCGGATGATCGCGGCCTTGCGTACGTTTCTCGACGACCTGGATTTGCCGATGCGCATCGTGCGCAGCTTCAGCCAGCATTTGCAAAAACAGGTTTTCGTTTACGTGGTAAGAGCAACTGCACGTCACCAAAATGCCGCCGGGGTTGAGCAGCTTCAGCGCGCGCAGGTTGATTTCTTTATAGCCGCGATAGGCTCCGTCGAGCGCGCCGCGATTTTTTGCAAACGCAGGCGGGTCTAACACGATGGTATCGAAGCGCGCATTGGCTTCTTCTAAATCGCGCAGCTTGTCGAACACGTTGCCCGCGATGAATTCGACATTCGTCAGCCCGTTCAACTCGGCGTTGCGTTCGGCGCGCTCAACGGCGGGTTCTGATACGTCAATCGCGATGACGTGTTCGCACGCCTGAGCGAGATGCAACGCGAACGAGCCGTGAAAGCTGAAACAATCCAGCGCCTTGCCGAATGCATATGAGCGAGCGGCGGCGCGGTTTTCGCGTTGATCTAAGAAGGCTCCGGTCTTTTGGCCTTCGAGCAGGTCAATCGAAAACTTGAGGCCGTTTTCGGTGATAGTGAAATCGGGCACGCTTTGCGTCAGGTCGCCGTCGCGGGCGTAAAGCAAACTGTTCACCATCGGCAGCCCTTCGAGTTGGCGCACTTTGGCGTCGTTGCGTTCGACGATGAAACGCGGTTGAAAGGCTTCAATGAGTAACTCAACCCATTGCTGTTTCATTGCATCCATCCCGCGCGTGAGTGTTTGAATGCTGAGGCAATCGCCGTAACGGTCTACGATCAAACCGGGCAGCAAGTCGCCTTCGCCGTGCAACACTCGATAGGCGTCGGTGTCAGTTACGAAGCGCGAACGCCAGTTAATCGCGGCTTGCAAACGTCGCTGCCAGAACGCCGCGTCAACCGTTTCATCTTGCGTCGTCAATACGCGCAACGTGATTTCGGTTTCTGCGCCAAAGTGTGCGAAGGCGAGAAAGCGTCCGCGCGGGTCTACCACCCGGACGACCGCGCCGGTCTCGACGCGCGGACGTTGCGTCACGTCGCTGCGATAGACCCACAGGTGCCCGGCGTAAATGCGTTGCATGCCTTTGGCAGAGACGACGGCGTAAGTTGGGTCAAGTTTTGCTTTCATGAAATTTGGCATGACATTCGATGATGCCTGCTTGTAATCGTGCGATGACGATTCGCTATGATGTATGAAGTTGTTTGGTGATGACGCGAGCGTATAATCAAGATTCGTCTGAACCCGCTATCCATCAACTAACGAAAACTAGAAAGACAAGCAGGAGAAACTGCTTTATGGAAATTATCACTCGCGCTCAGCGCTTGCGTTCGGTCGCAGCCAAATTGGCTGCCGAAAGCAAGAGCATCGGTTTGGTTCCTACGATGGGCGCGCTGCACGAAGGCCATCTGCACATGATTCGTGAAGCGCAACGCATGACTGATGTGGTCATCGTCACCATCTTCGTCAACCCGCAACAGTTCAAATCAACTGCCGCTTTTCAAGCCTATCCCCGTGATCTCGCACAGGACATGGAAACGCTCAAACCGCTCGGCGTTGATTATGTTTTCACGCCCAGCGAAACCGAAATGTATCCCGACGGCTTCGCCTCGTGGGTCGAGGTCGGAGTACACGATCACGAATTTGAAGGCGCGCAGCGTCCCGATCACTTTCGCGGCGCGGCGACCGTGCTGACGATCTATTTCAATCTGGTGCAACCCAAGTTCGTCTTTATGGGGCAGAAAGACGCGCATCAAACCATCATTGCCAAAAAGATGGTGCGTGACTTGCACTCGCCCGTCGAAATCATTGTCACGCCCATCGTCCGCGAAGCCGATGGCGTAGCGATGTCTTCGCGCAATCTAAAACTCACGGCAGAGCAGCGCAAAGCGTTGCAAGTCATGCCGCGCGCGCTCGTAGCCGCTGAACAACTTTTCAATCAAGGTGAACGCAGCGCCAGCAAGCTCACCAAAGCCATGCGCAAAGAACTCGACGTCGAACCGCTGGCGCGCATTGATTACATCGCAGTGACCGACACCGAACGTCTCGACACGCTGGATGATGTGAAAGACAAGGCGTCTATCATTTCGCTCGCGGTCTATTTCGGCGATACGCGCCTGATTGATAACCTGATCCTGAACGACATGAAATTCAAAGCGCGCGCAGGCATCCGGTTAGGCGAATCAAAGACCTAAGACGATTAGCCACGAATTAACACAAATCTTCACGAAGGATTTTACTTATTTTCTTCGTGGAAATTTGTGTTAATTCGTGGCTGAATCTTTTAGACGTTAAAGCGGAACAACATCACATCGCCGTCTTGCACGACGTATTCTTTTCCTTCCGAACGCATCACGCCTTTTTCTTTCGCACCTTTCCAGCCTTGATGCGCAATGAAATCGTCGAACGCCACGGTCTCGGCGCGAATGAAACCTTTCTCAAAATCGCTGTGAATCACGCCCGCCGCTTTGGGGCCAGTGTCGCCTTGGTGAATCGTCCACGCGCGCACTTCTTTTTCGCCTGCGGTGAAATAGGTTTGCAGTCCGAGCAAGTGATAGGCCGCTTGAATCAACCGCTCTAAGCCCGCCGACTCAATGCCCATTGAGGCGAGAAATTCGGCACGTTCTTCTTTCGGCAATTCGCTGAGTTCGGCTTCGATCTTGGCGGAAAATGGAACGATCTCGGCGTGTTCGCCACTGGCTTTGATCGCCGCGCGCAAGGCTTTGACGTGTGGGCCTTCTTCGTTGCTCGTCAATTCGTCATCGCTCACGTTCGCCGCATACAGCGTCGCTTTTGTCGTCAACAAGGTCAGCGTTTTGAGCGCAGCCATTTCGTCAGCGTCGAGTCCGGCTTTCCACAACGCTTTGCCATCGCTCAAAAATTGATAGGCTTTTTCCAGCACAGGAATTTGCGCCACGGCTTCTTTGTCGCCGGATTTGGCGACTTTTTTGGCGCGATCCAAACTCTTTTCGACCGTCGCCAAATCAGCGAGCGCGAGTTCGAGTTCAATGACTTCGCGGTCGCGTACGGCATCAACCGAACCCATGACATGAATTACGTCAGGGTCTTCAAAGCAACGCACGACATGCACGATGGCGTCAGTTTCGCGGATGTTGGCGAGAAACTTGTTGCCGAGACCTTCACCCGTTGAAGCGCCTTTGACGAGCCCCGCAATGTCTACGAACTCGACAGCGGCGGGAACGGTGCGTTGCGGATTGATCAACGCTGCCAGCTTTTGCAGCCGCGCGTCAGGCACTTCGACAATGCCGGTGTTGGGGTCAATGGTACAGAAAGGAAAGTTTTGCGCTTCGGCTTTAGCTGCCGTAAGTGCGTTGAAGAGCGTAGATTTGCCGACGTTGGGCAACCCGACGATGCCTGCGCGTAACACGTGATTGATGCTCCTGATAAGGCCGAATGCGAGGCCGATTGCGAGGTAAGCAGCAATGTAGTGGATGGCTGTGTGGCTTGTCCAGCTAGCTTGTTATTGCGCTGGACATCGCGCCGCAGTTGATGAGAGTCACGTTGATTGGCAGATTAGAAACGCCCCGCTATACTCTGCCGCACCGACCACCCCGTCACGACAATCCCCTGTCGTCACTTCCCAGTTCTGGATTGCAGACTGGTTACTCTGTATCCCCGTTACAAGATTTTCTCTCACCGAAAAACTAAACAGGACGCGCGGGCTTTCCCCCATGAAAGTCAGGGCGAGGTGCAGTGTGACAAAGATTCTTATAGTAGACGACTTGGAAGGCGTGCGGCGCATGCTGCGGTATGCGCTTGAAGATGATTACGACGTAACGCAAGCCTGCAACGGGCAAGAGGCGCTCAACGTAGCCGCCGCCGAACAACCCGACGTAATCGTGATGGATTTGGATATGCCGATCATGGATGGCGTAGAGGCTACGCGCCGTTTGAAAGCTGACCCTGATTTATCCGCGATCAAAGTGCTGGCCGTCAGCGGACAACACGACAGCGAAAAAGCGCGGCTCGTCAGAGACGAAGCCGATGCGTTTATCGAAAAGCCTTTCGCCATTAGCGAGCTGGTTGCCGCTGTGCGTACGTTGGCCTTAGGCTGACCTTCAGCAATGAACCCGCCCGACTTTTTGCGCGAAAACATTTCGCTTGCGCCGCTCACGACGCTGGGCTTGGGCGGTGCTGCGCGTTGGTTCGCCGACGTAGCTGATGAACGAACTTTATTCGTGGCACTAGCTTTCGCGCGCGAGCAGGCTTTGCCGCTTTTAGTGTTAGGTGGCGGCAGCAATGTCGTGATTGCCGATGCCGGATTTGCAGGGATTGTCATTTATCTTGTCTCGCGCGGCTGGCACGCGCGTATCGAAGGCGAGCTTGCGCTTGTCACCGTGGCGGCGGGTGAATCGTGGGATCGCTTCGTCGCCCATTGCGTCGCGCAAAATTGGGCAGGTGTTGAAACCCTCAGTGGCATTCCCGGTTCGGTCGGCGGCACGCCCATCCAGAACGTAGGCGCTTATGGGCAGGAAGTCAGCCAAACTATCCAAAGCGTTCGCGCCTATGATCGCCTCACACAAAACATTGTCACGCTGAATCAAACCGAATGCGGATTCGCTTATCGCCAGAGCATTTTTAATACGACGGCGCGCGAACGTTACGTTGTGCTGGCGGTTGAATTTACCTTGCGCGTGAACGGCAAGCCCTCGTTACATTACGCCGACTTACAAAAACAATTCGCAGGAAAGGCTGAACCATCGTTGGCAGAGGTGCGTGACGCTGTGCTGGAAATTCGTCGCTAAAAAGTTTTGGTAATTGACGCTAACGACTCTGACACTCACAGCGCCGGATCGTTTTTCAAGAACCCGGTGCTAACGCCATTTGCGATGGCAAGTTTGCGAGAAAGAGCCGCGTTGGAAGTTCCGCATTTCGCAGCAGGCGCTAATTTCAAAGTCCCAGCGGCTTGGTTGATCGAACAAGCTGGTTTTGCGAAAGGTTACACGCGCGGTCGCGTAGCCATTTCGAGCAAACACGCGCTGGGGCTGGTGAATCGCGGCGGCGCAACGGCGACGGAATTGATCGGATTGATGAACGAAATACAAGAACGGGTGCAAGCGCATTTCGGTGTCACGCTGTTGCCAGAACCGGTTTTCGTCGGCTTCGATCACGGAGAACTTAGCCACGAATTACGCGAATTAACACAAAGGCAATGATGTGGTTCGTGAAAATTAGGGTTAATTCGTGGCGAAAAACTTCTGCCCAATGAGTTTCACTTGATCCGTTCGATGTCAGCGCCGACGCCGCGCAGCTTTTCTTCTATCTTCTCGTAGCCACGATCAATGTGATAAACGCGATCAATCCACGTTTCGCCCTGGGCTGCCAGACCCGCCAGCACCAACGAAGCCGAAGCCCGCAAGTCTGAAGCAATCAACCGCGCGCCCATCAATTTCGTCGGGCCACTGACATGCGCGCTGTGGCCGCGTACGCGAATTTGTGCGCCCAGCCGCTGCAACTCGCTGGCGTGCATGAAGCGGTTCTCAAAAATCGTTTCGATGATTTCGCATTCGCCCGCCGCTTGTGTCATTAGCGCCATGTATTGCGCCTGCATATCAGTCGGAAAGCCCGGATAAACCGCCGTCGTTAAATTGCGCGCCTGCAACGGAGCGCCACCCGTCACACGCACGCATTCCTCACTGACTTCGGCAAGTTGCACACCCGCCGCGCGCAACGTTTCAAGCACCGCAGTGAGATGTCGCACGTCGCATCCGGCAATTTCGAGTTCGCCGCCTGCCAGCGCCGCCGCCACGATGAACGTACCGGCTTCGATGCGGTCGGGAATGATCGTATGTGTTGCGCCGTGCAAACGCGGCACACCGGTCACGGTCAGGGTCGAAGTTCCCACGCCTTCGATGTGCGCCCCCATTTTGACTAGCAGGTTTACGAGGTCGGTGACTTCAGGTTCACAGGCCGCGTTGCGAATGGTCGTCACGCCTTCGGCCAGCGTGGCAGCCATCACTATGTTTTCTGTGCCCGTCACGGTGACGATTTCAAAATCAATGTCAGCCCCGCGCAAACGATCAGCCCGCGCGATGATGACGCCTTGATCTAGCGAAATTTGCGCGCCCAGCTTTTCGAGCGCCGTCATGTGCAAATCAACCGGACGCTGTCCGATGGCGCAACCACCCGGCATGCTGACGCGCGCTTCACCAAAGCGTGCCACCAGCGGCCCCAGCACCAACACCGAAGCGCGCATGGTTTTCACCAGTTCGTAATTCGCTTCGAGGTTTTCGACCGTGGCGGCGCTCACCTGATGCGTACGCAACTCTGGCACCAGCACGGTGCAACCCAAATCTTCGAGCAGGCGGCGCATCGTGATCAGGTCGCGCGTATAAGGCACGTTGCTCAAGGTGACAGACTCGCCCGTGAGCAAGGTCGCCGCGAGACAAGGCAGTGCTGAATTTTTTGCGCCGCTGATAGTGACGCGTCCTTGCAAAGGCTGGCCGCCGCGAATACGAAATTTGTCCATAGTGTTTCCAGCGTGTTTTAAGGTTGTAAGTTCGCCTCTAAATTTGGTTGATAAAGCACCCCGAGCGGTTCGGCGTTTGACCAGACGGGTTTCAACCACGCGGGCGCTTTCGACGGATCGCCCAGCGGTTTGAGCTTTTTGCGTTCTTTCAGTTCGCG
>JANNUY010000329.1:0-2131 GCA_031414155.1 Acidobacteriota bacterium | reverse complement strand
TCGCAATTGCTGAGTTTCTCGCGTCCGTCAGCAATTGCCGCTGCGCCTGCGTTGTTTTCTGAATTGGCTGAAACCGTTATCACACTTGCGCGCAATCAAGCCGCCGAACTCAATGTGGAACTCAAACTCGATTTGTCGTTTGATCCGCAACTAGATGGCGCGACAGTCGCCGCGCTCAAAGAGGTGTTGCTCAACCTTACGCTCAACGGCGTACAAGCGATGCAACAAGCTGGTGCTGTGACGATTGCCAGCAAGCAACTTGACGACACTCGCTGGCAATTCACCGTCAGCGACGAAGGCGAAGGCATTCCGCAGGAACAGCAAAACAAAATCTTCGAGCCGTTTTTTACGACCAAGCAGCGCGGTACAGGGCTGGGCTTGGCAATCGTAGCGCGGCGCGTGCGCGAACTCGGCGGCACGATTCAATGCTTGAGTCCAATTACGGTTAGTGTTGGAACGCGCTTTGAAGTGCGGTTGCCACTGGCGAGAAATGCGTAGTAGCTTAGGCGCGTTTGTGAAAGGAGCTAATTCAAATGAAAAACATCGGACAACTCACTGTTGATGATTCGGGCAGCTTGGCGATTCCGCACGAGGTTTGTGAGCGGCTTGGTTTTTCACCTGGTGAAAAGCTAGCTGTCGAACGCTTGCCTAATGGCGCGGCCACATTGAAATCGGTTTCTCACGCTACCAACGGCTGTGCCGCTCGTGAAGACGAAACAGGGGAACTGAAACTGATAGAAAAGGATGGCGTGCTGGTTTTCACATTGGAACGCGATGAACCATTACCCGAGGTTGCGGCGGAATGGTTACTCGATCCGGTCAAACATGATCGTGAACTGCGAATGCGCGAATTGATGAAAGGATGTGGCGTTGAAGGTTTTGATTGATAATTCAGTCCTGGTGGCGGGGATGCTCGACCAACATGCAGACCACAGTCGCGCGCTGCCGATTCTGAGTCAGGCTAAAAGCGGCCAACTCAGCGCGGTCGTTTCTGCTCATTCCGTAGCGGAAGCCTATTCCGTGATGACACGCCTGCCGCCGCCTTTGCGGATTTCGCCCAAACGCGCCCGGTTCGCCATCGAAGCCAACGTCTTTTCGTGCATGACGATTCACGCGCTTTCTGCGGCTGATTACCGTGATCTCATCGAACATCTTGCGCAAAACAATTTGGCGGGCGGCGTAATTTTCGATGCCGTGATTGCCTGGGTAGCGATGCAAACTCAAGTGGATCAAATTATCACTTTCAACACCAAAGACTTTCGCCGCGTCGTTCCCGCGCTTTCCGCGCAAGTCATAACTCCCTGAGACGCGCTATGCCCGAACCTAAAATCCTAATCATTGATGACGAAGAAGCCGCACGGTACGGCATGCAACGCGCGTTGAAAAGTTACGCCATCCGCGAAGCCGGTTCTGTGCCGGAAGCCCGCCAACTCCTCGCGTCTGACAATGCTGATGGCAAACCCGATTTGCTGTTGCTCGACATCAATTTGCCCGGCGTGAGCGGACTCGATTACTTGCGCGAATTGCAAACGCAAGCCGACGCGCCGCCCGTCGTCATGCTCACCGCGCACGGCAATGAACGCACCGCCGTCGAGGCCATCAAAGCTGGCGCTTATGATTATCTTGCCAAGCCGTTTGAAGTTGATGAACTCCGCCTTGTCGTCAAAAACGCGCTCGAAACCCGTTCGCTCAAACGCGAGAACCAGGAGTTGCGCGCCGCGCTCAAAGCCGCTCGTGGCGTAGGCGATTTGCTTGGCACCAGCGAACCGATGCGGCGCGTTTACGATTTGATCAACAAGGTTGCCGCGACTGATGTCACGGTGCTGATTCGTGGCGAATCGGGCACCGGCAAGGAACTCGTCGCGCGCGCCATTCACGAACAGAGCCACATGCGCCGCAAGGGCGAATTCATTGCGATGAATTGCGCCGCGCTGCCTTCCGAGTTGATCGAATCGGAACTGTTCGGCCACGAGAAAGGCGCGTTCACCGGAGCCGCCGCGCAACGCAAAGGCAAATTCGAACTCGCGCACGGCGGCACGATCTTTCTCGATGAAATGGGCGATATGAGTTTGAACACGCAAGCCAAACTCTTGCGCGTACTCGAAGAACGCAAGATCGAACGGCTCGGCAG
>JANNUY010000328.1:0-1969 GCA_031414155.1 Acidobacteriota bacterium | reverse complement strand
ATCAGCACATCGCGTAGCCGTGCGTTATCGCGTTCGTCGTTGATCTGCTCCAAAATCTGGTCGAAGTTCTCGACCAGCAATAACAGCCGTTTGCCGTGCTTGCGCCGCCAGTCTTTGACAGCGGCGTAAGCGGCTTCCTGCAAGTCGTCATTGTTCGGATATTTTATTTTCAGGTCTTTGACGAGCTTGTCTATTTCGGCGTCTGAGGTATCGGCGGCGATGAGGCTGAGGGTTTCGAGCCAGAAATCGGAGAGGTCATAAATGCCGTAGGACTCTTCGGGAAATTTCACCACCTGCCATTGGCCGCTCAAGCCGCGATCTTTGATGGCGAATTTGAGCATCAACAATACCGTTGTCTTGCCCATGCCGCGCGGCGCGATGATGACGGCGTGTTGCACACCCGCGCCGTCGGGCTGGCCTTTTACTAACTCGAATAACTCATCCACCAAAGGCTCGCGCGCCACAAACGTAGCTTTGATTTCTTCTTCGGGCATCCGGTCGGGGTTATAAAGCAATTCCATCGTCATCACCTCAGTTACCGGTTTCCATCCCGTAATGCCGCAGCCACCAATCGCGCAGCAACTTGCAGGAAAATTGATAGCGCCGGTTCGTCAGGTCGTAACTCACATAAAAATCCTGCTCCAAATCGGTCATCAACAAATTGAAGGTTTCGGCTTCGGCGCGCGGGACGGCTTCGCGGTAAAACTGGTAGCAGGCGTCGCGCGTCATCATGCCGACGGCGGCCAGTTCGCGCAGGATGCGTTTGGCGGCTTTCTCTTCGTGCGGGCGGTAATAGTCACGCAACCTGCCGTAGTAATAATCGAAGTAAGTTTTGCAATCTACGCCAAGTATTTTTTGGTGATAGATGGCTTCGACTTTTTTGGGCGTAATCGCTTCGCCATCGAGTTGGTGCGCCTTGCTGACTTCAGAAAAAATGATTTGCAAAAAGTAAGGCACGGGCGTGCCGATGAGGTCGAGCATCTTGCGTTTGGCGGGCGCACTGAGCGCGAGCTTGGAGGAAGCCGCCAGCGCATCCAGAAATTCGGCGGCGACTTTGGGCGTGAACGGATCAAGTTTCAACGCTTCAAAATCATTGATCGAAGCGATTTCGCCCAACTCATTCAATACGCGGCCAATGCCGATGGAACCGGCAATCAGAAAGCGTACGTTGGGCAAATCAGGGCGCAACCGCAAAGCTCGTAACCAATGCAACAACTGCTTGGCTTCGGCGCGATGCTCTTTGGTTTGCGCCATGCGGTCAATCATCATCGGGAATTCATCGAGGAAGAAAACCACCGTCGTATTGGCCGCCGCCAATCGCTTGAAAAGCTCTTCGCCGCTCTCTTGCCAGTTGGCGCGAATCTTTTCCTTCAACTTGATCTTGACCTCAAAGAGTTCAACTTCTTCAAAGGTGTTTCTGAAACGCGACCAAGCCTCTTGCGAAAGCCAACTCATGCCGTTGAGCAATTTGGCGAGTTTGGTGTCTTTGGCGAGTTTCTCGGTTAGTTCAGCAATCAGACTGGCCGGGTCTGACAGATGTTCAAGGTCGGCGTGTACGATGCGGTAATCCCATTGCGGCTCATCCATTAGCCGATACATCACACTCGTTTTGCCGAAACGACGCGGCGCGGCTAACAGAATGTGTCCCGCTTTCAGCTTGTCGGAAGCTAGTTTGACGAACGTTTCACGGCCAAAAAAATCTTTGCCACGAACAGGCGGGCCTACGCGATTGATGGTCATTTCCTCCTCCTCCGCGTACAACAAATCCGTTGTACAACGTAATTGTTGTATAACATCCGCGTTGCTCTGTTTTAGGCGAAAGGGTTTTTATGATTGCAAACCTGGTCGGAACGCCTGCCCGTGGCGATTAGCCGGTATGGGTTTTGAAGCCCCGGCGCTGAGCTTCCCGCTGGCGATCTTTTTGCTGAGCCTGGCGGGGATTCCGCCAACGGCTGGGTTCATCGGCAAG
>JANNUY010000327.1:0-1605 GCA_031414155.1 Acidobacteriota bacterium | reverse complement strand
GGTTTACGCTTGCGATGCAGCAGAGCGCGTGGCACTCAACGCACGGCATCATTGCTGGCTGTCTGCTTTTGCGCGCGCAGCAAAACGCTTTCTATCGCGTAACTTTCCATCACCATTTCTGCGGCGAGAGCCAACGCTTCTTGTTCTTGCGCCGCGCGTTCGCCATAAGCCGATACAATTGCGTCGAGCGCAACAAGCGAAGCCTTTTTTGCATGGGCGCAAAGTTGTGTGACGTAAGCCAATCCATCGGTCGGAACAGACGCAGCATTCTCGTCCAGAATCGTTTGCGCAGCCTCGCGCAACGGCAACGCGCCGCTCGCCGCCGCTTTCAACAACCGTGTCGCAATGATCGTGCGATTGATTTCATTCGTACCTTCATAAAGCCGCGTGATGCGCGCGTCGCGGTAAGCGCGTTCGGCGGGATAGTCTTTTGAATAGCCATAACCTCCATAAACCTGCACGGTTTCGTCCACCACAAAGCCCAACGCCTCGCTCGTCCAGACCTTGATGATCGAACATTCGACGGCGTATTGCTCAATCGCTTTCAACACCTGCATTGGTTGGCTTTGATCAACCTGTTCGAGCGCGCCGTCAATCATGCCAAGCGTTCGCCAGACCATCGCGTCTCCCACGAAACAGCGAATCGCCATTTCAGCGAGCTTGCGTTTGATGAGACCAAATTCGCCGATGGCTTTGCCAAACTGATGGCGCTCGCGGCTGTAACTGATCGCGTTGTTCAGCGCGAGCTTTGACGAACCCATGTTGCGGGTGCCGAGTTTGAGGCGGCCTAGATTTAGAACATTGAAAGCTACGACGTGGCCTTTGCCGATTTCGCCCAAGACGTTTTCGACGGGTACACGGCAATCTTCGAGCATCAACGCGGTAGTCGAACTGCCATCAAGTCCGAGTTTCTTTTCTTCGTGGCCGGGGATGACGCCGTGTTCTTTCTCGACGATGAAGGCCGTGAATTTTTCGCCATCCACTTTGGCAAAAATGATGAAGATGTCGGCAAATCCGCCGTTGGTGATCCACATCTTCTGGCCGTTGAGAATGTAATGCTTGCCGTCCTCACTCAACGTGGCTTTGGTTTTCGCGGCCATCGCGTCAGACCCTGAGGAAGGTTCGGTCAAACAATACGCCGCAATCCATTCACCCGAAGCCAGCTTAGGCAGGTATTTCGCGCGTTGTTCCGGCGTACCGAAAAACACAATTGGCAACGTACCAATCGTCGTATGCGCGCCCAACGACGCGCCGAACGAAGGCATCAACGCGATGGCTTCGCCGATCAAAGCCGAACTGATTTTGTCGAGACTCAAGCCGCCGTAATCTTCCGGGATGTCTACGCGCAAGAGGTCGAGTTCGCCGGCTTTGAGCAAAAGCTCGCGTGTGAGTTTCCAGTCTTTGCTATAAATCTGTTCTTCGCGCGGCAACACTTCCTTGCGCATGAATTCTTCAGCCACGCGCGCGAACATCTGTTGCTCTTCGCTGATGTCTTCGCGCGTGAATACGTCGGCAGGTAGGCTGTCGGTGAACAAGAATTGTCCGCCTGACAAAGGTTTTTTGGTAAAAGTCATAACGTTGTCATCCTCATAAGTTGGTTTAACA
>JANNUY010000326.1:0-2344 GCA_031414155.1 Acidobacteriota bacterium | reverse complement strand
AAAGGCGCAACGCTCATCGGCAACGGCCCCGTGGCGCTGACCAAAGTCACGGCGGTTGGCAATGATTTGAAACTCGATACCGGGATGGGTACGTGCGGCAAGGATGGGCAATCGGTTCCGGTGGGCGTGGGAATGCCTACGATTAAGATTTCAGAGATGACAGTGGGCGGGACGAAAGGATAACCTGATTACTCATCAGAAAAGGCAATTGGAATGAAAGAATTACATTTGCGACTTGCAGAAGAACATCTCAAAAGGCTGAGGCAAATTGAAGAACCGCAGGGACTTTCTTTACTTGGCTCTCAGGCTCGCCTCTTAGCACAAGAGTTACAGCAGCCCAACTCTTTGCTAAGAGCGATGCGAAATTTGCACGAAAACATCGCTCATTCTCGTACCGAGAGTGCCATGTCAGTAGCATTAAGAAGTCTGGCGCAAGAAGACCGACTGCAAAATAAAACATTAAAGGCAATACTGGATCATCATAGAAGTAACCTTCAACCTTCGGCTGTGCGAGATGCTTTGGAGGCATTGAATAGTTCGCCATTGCACAGCACTTTGTTGAATGCTTTAGCATCTTCGAAAGGGTTAAGGGGGTTAAACGTCGAGCTACAACACACTTCTCTTGAAAAGCTTATTCCGTCGTTTTTACAAATTAACCGACATGCACCTCTAAGTTATGCTCAAGACCCCATAGCTCCACTTCAGCAGCTAGCTCAGGTTCAAAATCCGTTAAGTCAGCTATATTCAAATTCTTTAAGAGACATTTTGCACTCAATTCAAAACGCAGTCTTAACACATCAATTTGAATCTTCATTTTTAGCGAATGTAGATCGCCATATCGCTGAAGTACGAAGCGCGGTTGAACAAGAGGACACTGAAGAAGTCGAAAAAACAATAAAAGACCTCTTTCTTTTACTCTTTGAGAAACTTCGACAATTAGCGCCAAATACAATTAGTTATGATGGCATGCATAGTATTATTTTCGCCATTTTACTGATTTTAATTCAGCTCGATGACAGCTCTAAAATGGAGAAAAGGGGTAGTGAGCAAATCAAGCAAAGCCAAGCCGAGCTACTTTCAGCAATAGAGTCAATCAAACCATCACAGCCTGGAGTGGCTCAGGGTATCTGTATCGTCAAAAGAAAAGCCCATCTTTACTCACGCCCTTCTACCAAAGCAGCAAGGCTGGTCACTTTGTATCCAAATCAGAGAGCTACGATAATTCAAAAAAAGGGGAAATGGGTTTACGTTACCTATTTTGACTATATTAATGCTTTGCCGGTGTCAGGGTGGATTTTGAAGAAGTATGTCAAATGCATTGAGGTAAAAAGCATGACAACCATCGAAACCATTCAAACTGTTCCTTTAACTCAAACTTCCGAAGGTGTGATTCGCGTTACCGGAACGCGCTTACCGCTCGACACAATTTTGCATCATTACCAACGCGGCGCATCGCCGGAAGAAATCACCAATCGTTTTCCTGCGATTTCGTTGGGGCAGGTTCACGCCGTGTTGGCCTATTACCTGAGTCATCAAGCCGAATTGGACGCCTATCTAAAAGAGCAGGAAGCCGCCGACGCGGCCTTTCTCAAACAGCTTGACGCCGACCCGCAATACCAAGCCGACCGCGTAGCCTTTCGTGAGCGGCTGATGCAGCGCTGGGCTGACCGGCAAAAGAACGGCGGCTAACCGGAGCAAGCGCGATGCTATCAGTATTGCTCGATCAAAATTTCAATCACGACATCGTGAAGGGTTTGTTGCGCCGCATTCCCACGCTGGATTACGTGACAGCTCATCAGCGGGCGTGGGCGCTTTAGACGATCCCGACTTGCTGCGCTGGGCCGCCGCGCAAGACTTGCTCTTGCTCACACACGACCTGCGCACGATGCCTACGCACTTTGCCGAAGTCATCGCGGCAGGAGACGACGTAAGCGGCGTAGTGATCGTTCCCCTCAGCTTCCCGATTATTCAAGCCATTAACGAACTCGAACTCATCATTACCTGTAGCAGCAAAGACGAGTGGCATAACACATACCGCGTCTTGCCGCTTTAATTGGTTCAGATTCAAAGGAACTTTTGGCGTTTAGCGGCTACCAAAGCATTGCCAAAGTACAAGCGGCCTTTCCCATACGTATCTGGAAGAAAAACTTCATCGTCGCTTGTGCGTGCAAATCCTGCCCGCAGCCCGCGCATTGCGTGACCGTGTGCGTCTTCAATTTGATCGGTTTGCTCGTTTTTCGCACGGCTCCTACAATCCCTATTGTCATCTAGGCTCACGACGCAATGAACGCCGCTTTGATCGCCGATTTACAATTGAGTTACGCCACGAAACGCGACCGGATTC
>JANNUY010000325.1:0-3460 GCA_031414155.1 Acidobacteriota bacterium | reverse complement strand
GTTCATACGATGTCGTTATCACGACTGCCTGCAACGCAGTGACTTCAACCTCGGCGACGCTCACGGTGAGCAACACGCCCGCCACGTTATTGGTCAATGAATTTCGGTTCAGCGGGCCGGATGGTGCGGATGATTGGTACGTCGAACTTTATAACAACACCGCGCAGCCGATCTCTACGACGGGGCTGAAACTGAATTGGGTCAATGCCGTAGGCAATCAAACCGGTTTCGTCGCGCTGACACCAAATCGCACCATTCAGCCGCGCGGTTATTACCTCATCGCCGGAGCCGATTATTCGTTCACGTCAGTCCCTGCGGATGACACGGCTCCGGCTTCGGCCATCGCACGCTGGTTGGGTGGCGTATTGTTGTGCGACGCCGCAAACGCTGTATTCGACGCCGTCGGTACGACTGACGTGCAACGCAGCGGACAAACGCAATTCAGCGAAGGCACGCCGGTCGCTGCGCTGGGTGCGCCTGCGGTTCAACACGCCTGGGTGCGCAAATCGGCGACGAACGGCGGAGCACCGCAAGACACCAACCACAATCAAAATGATTTTGCGTTGGTGGCGACGTGGGCGGTTCCGCTCAATGGCGTGCTGCCCAAACTCGGCGCACCGGGGCCGCAAAACCTCGCCTCGCCGCCGCTGAACAATCTCGGCTTGCCAGTGACGCTGCTCAATCCCGCCAGCAGCGCCTCTAGCGGGCCGAACGCCGTTGTCGAAAACGTAGCTGCCGAATGGGGCGAAACGGTTTTTCCGCGTTCGCTTTACTTGCGGCGCACGCTCACCAACAACACCGGCAAGCCAGTGACGAAGCTGCGCTTTCGCATTGCCGAGATCAGCAACGGCGGCGTGAATACGGCAATCTTGCGCGCCTTGAGTGCGAGCGACATCACCGTCAACGGACAACTGGTCAAAGGACTAACGCTCGAAACGACTCCCAGTCCAACCGAACGGCGGCGGATTAAACTCGGCCTTAAGCGCCGGTTCGATCACGCTGGCTGCGCCGTTGGCAGCCGGCGCAAAGATCAACGTGCAATTCCGCTTAGGCATTGTGCAAGGCGGCAGCTATCGGTTCTTCGCCAATGTCGAAGCGGCTAACTGATACGGCGCTTGACCGCGACAGCCATAAAAGTGTGGCGTAATGGCGAACTGCCCGCCGTTGCGCCACGCTGTTGCGGTTAAAACATACCGCTTCGCTTCACCGCTCAGGCCGCTTGTTTGAATCAGTTTTTGCAGGCTAAACTCCGATTCGTGCAGCCCTTAATTACGCAAAGATTGCACAACCAAAAAGGAGACCCTGTGACTGAACCTACCCTGAGCCGCGTAGCCGTTTATTGCGGCAGCAGTTCTGGCTCACGAACTGAATACGTCGAGCAAGCTCGCGCCGTAGGCCGCACACTGGCACAACGCAAGCTCGGCTTGGTTTATGGCGGCGGCGGAATCGGCCTAATGGGCGCGTGCGCTGAAGCCGCGCTCGAACACGGCGGCGAAGTCATCGGCGTGATTCCGCGCTCGCTCGCAGGCCAAGAACGCTTAAACGAACTCGTCACTGACCTGCGCGTCGTGCGTACCATGCACGAACGCAAAACTTTGATTGTCGAATTGTCAGACGCATTCATCGCCTTGCCCGGCGGCTTCGGCACGTTCGATGAATTATTTGAAGCCGTCACCTGGGCACAACTCAGCATTCATCAAAAACCCATCGGCTTGCTCAACGTCGCCGGTTATTTCGATCCGTTATTGGCAATGGTAGACCGCGCCGTTGCCGAAGGCTTCGTGCAACCACGCTATCGCCAACTCATCAACGCCGCCACTGACGTAGAAACGCTGCTCGACGCTTTCGCACGCCACGAGCCGCTGCCCGGACTCGTGAAGTGGTTTGATCTCAACGAATCCTGAACCCCAAAAGCAAAAACCCATGGCACTGACGTTCTCACGACGAATGCGCGTAATCCTGCTCACACTGTTGCTGATTGGCGCAGCGTTGGCGTGGCAGGCTTTTTATGTCGAGCCTTCGCGCTTAACCGTTAAGACTTACAACCTGCCGATAGCCGAATTGCCGCCGTTTCGTATCGCCGCGCTCACTGACTTGCACGTAGGCTCGCCTTTCATCACGCGCGCGAAATTGCAGCAAGTCGTCGCAGCTACGAATGCCCAACATCCTGATTTGATCGTGCTGCTGGGCGATTACGTCATTCAAGGCGTAGTGGGCGGCAGCTTCGTCGAACCGCGCGACATTGCGGCGGACTTGCGCGCGTTGCAAGCTCCGCTGGGCGTATACGGCGTGCTGGGCAATCACGACCACATTCACGACGGCAAAAAGATCAGCCAGGAATTCAACCGCGCGGGCATTCACATGCTCGATCATCAAACCCAACGACTGGAATGTCGCGGCCAGCCTTTCTGGCTGATGGGAATCGGAGATGCGTTCAAAGACCCTTCCGACTTGCCGACTTTACTGGCGCAAATCAGCGATGCGGCTCCAGTCATCGCGCTCACGCACAACCCCGATGTATTCGTAGACCTCTCGCCGCGCGTGAACCTCTTGCTCGCCGGACATACGCACGGCGGCCAATGCGCCTTCCCGCTGTTAGGACGCCCCATCGTGCCGTCGAGTTATGGCGAGCGTTATGCGATTGGGCACGTATACGAAAAAGGCCATCATCTCTTCGTCTCGCCCGGCATCGGCACGAGCATTCTGCCCGTACGCTTTCGCGTAACACCTGAAATTTCATTGATTCAATTCAAGCAGGACTGATTGAGAGGCTTGAGGCATAAAAAAATCCCACGACGGGTAATCCACATCGTGGGAATCAAGCAGGAGAAGGAGGGAGGTAACTCGTATCTAGTCTCTTAAGCGTTCCTTCTCGAATTCGCCCAAGAGATTAGGCAGCACCAAAAGCTACGATGCGGCCAGCAGAAAAAAATAAAGACTAAACGTTATCGGATGAAAACTGAATATCGTGATTTCGTGGAGCGGTGGATCGAATCACTTGATTGATGCTCGGATGAACACCAACCCATAAGACAGATTGAGTATAGACGCGCCCTTTGTAGAGCGTCAAGAACCCTGCTCTTTTTTTCACTGAATTATTTCATTAACGAAAAGCGACCTGCACCACGTTCGTCGTTCTGCCTTCGAACGGAAGTGATAAACTCACGATTCCCCGCCCGGTTAACGGAACCGCCAGCCCGTTATTCAAAGGAATATTGAGCTGATCCAAACCCGGTTGTGTTCCCTGCCGCCCCACATAGCTAGTCGGTAAATTCAGCCCTCCTACATTCACCTGCGCGGTGTCGTAACCACCGAAACCGGTGCCGTAAAGCACCAGAAAAGTATCTTCCTCCGGGTTATTCATCACGATGGGAACCGGTACGAATTGGCTCAAGCTCGGATCGAAACGAGCAACCGGTTCATAACGCTGACGACCATCAGCTTTCCGAATGTAAAGTGC
>JANNUY010000324.1:0-8361 GCA_031414155.1 Acidobacteriota bacterium | reverse complement strand
TGGGCGTCATTGCGGCTTCAGCACGGTTGGGCATCGCGTTTGAAAAAACAGCAGAAGCATTGGCTACCTTCAAAAGCGTCAAGCGGCGGATGCAGGTGCGCGGCGAAGTCAACGGCGTAACCGTGATTGACGATTTCGCGCATCATCCGACGGCGGTGCGCGAGACGCTGCAAGCCATCGCGCAAAAATATCCGCAACGCCGGTTGATCGCGGTGTTCGAGCCGCGCACGTGGGCTTCGCGGATGAAAGTGTTTCAGGAAGATTACGCGCGCGCGTTCGAGGTCGCCGATGTAATCGTGTTAGCCGCGTTGTATGACGCGCATCGCATCGCCGCCGACAAGCAAATGTCTATGGGGCAATTGGTTGACGACTTGCGCGCACGCGGCAAAAACGCTCAAGCCATTGACGGAGCCGATGCCATTGTCGAAAAGCTCGCACCGCAGTTGCGTTCAGGCGATGTCATTGCCGTGATGTCGAATGGCAGCTTCGGCGGCATTCACGAAAAATTGCTCAAGGCCGTCGGTTAAAGGTAAGCTCTGCGCGATGATTACTGGAACACGACACGCAGACTATTGCATTCAGGGCCACAACGGCATCGAGACTTCGGTCATTCTGTCGGAAGAGTACGCAGGTATGCTTGCCAGAGGGAAGTTTATGGAACGCGACACGGTCAAGGATATTTTGCGCCAGTTTAACGAACGCGGCATTCGCTATTGCCTCATCGGTGGACTTGCACTTGCTTATCATTCAATTCCGCGCATGACGCAAGACGTAGATTTGCTCGTCATTCCCGAAGACATGCCGCTGGTGCAGCAAGTCCTAGCCGGACACGAATTGCACGGCACATCGGTCGTGCTGGTCTTTCAGGTTGGCGCGACCAGGATTGACGTACAGCCCGCGAACCTCCGCGCCAAACGCGAAGCCGTGCTGTCAGCCATTGAGGACTTGCTTGACGAGCAAATGGTCAAGGTTGTCAATTTGCGTGATTTGCTGTTTTTGAAAATGTGGGCTGTGCCGATGCGGCATGAAATGCGCAAGCGTGCGCAAGACGAAACTGACATTATTGGCTTGCTCGAATTCAACTCGGAAAAAGTGACGGCGGAAATGATCAGTTACATCTGCCGCGCTTTGTTGGCGATGGTTTATTCCGCCGAAGACACGGCTACATATCGTGCGCAAATCGAATGGCTCAACGATCTGCTAAGTAAGCTCGGATTGGGTGATCGTTGTTATCAGCTTTCTTGAGGTGTTAGCCTCTTTTACGGTTGAGCAGGTTTATAAAGCAGCGCCATGCGTTGATGGCGCGAGCCTCCTACGCCAAAGAACGAACGTGGAATTACGTAACCTTTCAGCACCGCTGATTCTTCATACAACAATTCAAAGCCATTGGCCTGAAAGTCTTCGATCTTCACGTCCGTCCATTTCGGCCCAGTTAGGCGATCCCAAAAGACCAACGAACCCGCAGGCATTGCGCGCATTAGTTCCGCATTTCGCTCTTTGTCGGTCGTGAAGAATTCGTTCTGCCACGGATCAGCGTCGAAACGCATCGCCATATAAGGCTGGCTCCAGATGAAGCGCGTGATGGGGCGTTGTTGTTGCGGCCATTGCGCGAAGACGCGATCAACCAGCACTGCGTCGCGCATCCATTCCGCGCCGTCAACGTAAAACGTGTTGAGACAGAACGAGAGCGCGATGACGGCAACGGTGGTTGCGCGTCGTAAAGGCAAAGACCAATGAGCGAACTTATCCGCTAGCGCATTCCATCCGACCAATGTGATTAACGCCGCCGCCGGAGCGAGTGTCAGTAAATAACGCGGATAGCCCGCCGAACCCATCAAGCCGAAAGCGCGCATTACGGTGTGAATTAAAAACAGCGAGCCCCACGCCTGCGCAACGTAGGGCAGGATTGAATCCTGCCCTACGGCTTTGCGCCCTATAGTTTGATAAATGATGCGCCACAGCCCATAGGTGAACGGCACTAAAAACAACGGCCCGATAATTTCAGGCAAGCGCGCAGGGTAATTCAAAAAACCGGGTGCGCCATACATCGTTCCGCTGAACGGCCAGTTTGCCGGCCAGTTGTGCTTGATGAACAGCACGTCGCCGGTAATCAGCCATGACGCCAACCACCACGCGACCAGCCCTGTGCCAAGCAACGGAATGCGGAGTGCGGAGTGCGGAGTGCGGAGTTTCAATAGCCAAAGTGCCCACAAGCCGATGGTGAAAAAGCCTTCGGGGCAAATGAGGATGAGTAAAGAAGCAGTGAGTGCGGCGGTGGTGAGGCGCGCTTTCAAGTGCAGTCGCAACGCAATCACAAAGACGAGCGCGTAAAGCGGTTCGGTCATTGTGTCAGCAATAAACAGCGTGAACGACGGTTGCAAAAACAAAAATGGAATGACGAGCGGCGCGCGTGCGAGGCCGTGTTCATCGGCGAGCCGCCACGTTTGGTGCGCGGTGATGACGCATACGATGATCGTCAGGGTTCGTGCTGCTTGATAGCCGATGAGCGCAGGGAAGGCGTAAAGAAAAGTGAAGAGTGGTCGTGCCCAGACATCTACGAACAAGGCCGGATGCTGCCATGCCCAGCGCGCTAACACGTAATGCAATCCGCCGTCGGCTTGGGCTCCGTCGCGCCAGAGCAACAAGACGGCGAGGCCGGTGAGCGTGCAAAGCGCGAGCCAGGCAAAGGATTGTTGTCGTTGAGTCATCTCTTGCCTCAACTGCGCCAAAAGAAGATCGCCGATAACGTAAAGCCGATGATGATGACGCAACGGCGCACGAAGGTTTGCCCTAAGCGTTGCGCGATGCGTGCCATGCCATAACCGCCGACGAGCGAACCTAACGCCATTACGCCCGCCGCAGGCCAAAGAATCAGATGGGCCGTCATGAAATACAACGCGGCAATCAGGTTGATGGCTCCGGCCAGAATATTTTTGAGTCCGTTCATTTGGTGCAGGTTCGTCATGCCCAATACGCCCAACATCGCCAACAAAAGGATGCCGATGCCTGCGCCAAAATAGCCGCCATAAACGCCCGTAAAAAATTGATAAAAAACCGCGCCAATCATCCATTGGCGTGCATTGTTTGGTTCAGCGTTATCGGTTGTGTTTTTGCGCAACCAGCCCTGCACTATTGGTTGCAGCATAAACAGCACCGTAGCGAACAGCACCAACCACGGCACTAACCGCGCAAAAGTTTGCATTGGTGTGCGCGCCAATAACCATCCGCCTAGAACGCCACCGATCAAGCCGGGTATCAGCAACGCGAAATAGCGGCGCGGTATTTCGCGCATCTCGTCGCGATAGCCCCACAGGCTGCTGCACGCGCCGGGCACCATCGCCAGCGTATTCGTCGCGTTGGCGATGCGCGGGTCTACGCCCGTCCAGACCAGCATGGGAAACGAAAGCAGCGTTCCGCCGCCCGCGACCGAATTGACCATGCCTGCTCCCATTGCGGCGAGAAAGAGCAAGATGCCTTGCGTGGTCGTCATAAGGGTTCGCGGGTCATTGACGCATTGTTGAAGTTGGTGTCGGATTTGGCTGTCTCCGCCGCCTGCAAGCTGCGCAACTGCGCCAGCAGTTCTTCTAAATCGGCAGGCAAAGGCGCAGTCAACGAGACGCGTTCTAGCGTAACCGGATGATCGAATTGCAGCGAGAACGCATGTAAGAAAGGTCTTTTCAAGCGGTTGATGGCGGCGCGTTGGCGCACGTTAGCGATTTGCTTTGAGCGGCCTCGATCATAGGTGTCATCGCTGATGATCGGATGATTGATGTGCGCGAGGTGTACGCGAATTTGATGTGTGCGACCGGTTTTGATTTCGACTTCGACCAGCGTGAATTCAGAAAAACGTTCGACGACGCGAAAGTGAGACAGCGCGTGGCGGCCTGCTTGGTTGACAGACATTTTTACGCGGTTGCGCGGGTCGCGTCCGATGGGCGCGTCAATCGTTCCGCCGTTTTCTGCGATCTCGCCATAAACCAGCGCCAGATAACGCTTGCCGATGGTGCGCGCTTCGAATTGTTCAGCCAGTCGCAAGTGCGCGAGGTCAGTTTTGGCGACGACGATCAAGCCCGAAGTGCCGACATCAAGGCGATGGACGATGCCGGGGCGCGAGGTTCCGCCGCGCGTAGGCAAGGCGTGCGCCTGTTGTTGCAAGTGATAAACCAATGCATTCGCCAGCGTGCCCGACAGCGCACCTGCGCCGGGGTGCGTCACCATGCCAGTGGGTTTGTTGATGACGATGACAGCGTTGTCTTCATAGACGATGTCGAGCGGAATGTTTTCGGGCGCGGCTTCGATGGGTGGCGCGTGCGGCACGACGCCCGCGATGATTTCGCCCGTGGTCAGGCGATGGCTGGGCTTGACGATTTTTCCGTTCGCGGTAATTGCGCCTTCGGTAATCGCGCGTTGAATGGCCGAACGGCTGGCCGTATTGATTTGTGATACGAGATAAAGGTCTAGGCGTTGGTCGTGCGCTTCGTTTGGGCAGATGAGCGTGAGAGAAGAAGCGGTCAGCGTCTCATCAACTTCTGCCTCTCCCTCATTCAATCTCTCTGTCTCATCTTCTTTATTGGACATACAACTCCTTCGGAAAGCGTTCGACGGGTGGGCCGGTCTTGCGTGCGAGGGCGAAGAGGTTGTCGCCGCGCAAGTCCGTATTGATTTCGAGTTGCGCGAGCAGTTCGATGATGGCGGGGTTTGAGCGCAACCACACGTCTTCGGCTTCGAGCGCGACGACGGTGAAGCCGGCAGCGGCGAGCGCGACGCCGACTTCATAAGGCGCGTATTCGTGATTGTGCTGATCCACAGGCGTTTCGCGGTTGTATTGCGAAAGCAGGTAAGGCGAACAAGTAATCAACAGCCCTTCGATAGAACGGGCGCTGGCGATGTTCGGCGTGGTGAGCAAGAGGAAACCGTCGTCCTGCAAGACGCGATTGCATTCCCACAGCATGTGCAGCGGGTCGCGTTGCAGGTGTTCGATCAGCTCGCAACACAGCACGACGCGAAAGTGTTTGTCGGGGTAAGGGAACTTATCGGCTTCGACGTTGAAATTGCTTAACTCGACTTGGTATTCGTCTTTGCCTTTAACCTGTTTGAGCGTCTCGGTCGAAACCTTTTCGTCGGTTTCCCAGAAATCAGCGCCGACGATTTGATAGCCCGTGTATTTGCTCAACGCGGGCACGTAATGCAGCAGGCTGCCAAGTTCAAGCATACGGTCGGCGGAACTCAGCGGCGGCGGGATGCGTTCAAGCGTACTCAAAAAACGTCGCATATGTTGCATCACGTAATGCCGCTCGGCTGCGTCGCTGATGAAACTCATCACGTAATCAACGACTTCTTGTTCGTCGGGCGTGAAATCATTGAGGCCTTCGTGCGCGACTTTTTTCCAGTCGAGAATGCGGTGATAAAGCGCGGTTTCAGCTTTCGGCAACTTGTTGGCAGGCAGCGGATGATAGCCTTCGGCCAGCTTGCGGAAGGATTGCACCTGCTCGACGGGCGATTCCTGCAATACATCTTTGAGTTCGGGCAACGGTTCAGTCTCAGCTTTTTCTTTCGGCGCGGCTTTAGTCACATTGGGGCGTTGCGCGAGTTGTTCGCGCAAGTGGCGAATCGCGCGGCGTTGCTCGTCAAGGCGTTGCTCGAATAGTTGCAACATCACGTCGGTGCGATCAACGAGGTCTTCGCGGTTGCCTTTGAGCTTGCCGTCAACGCGGCGCTCGTGCGTTTGCATGCGTGTGTCAGCGGTGCGTTCCAGTCGGATGAAGCGCTCATCCAGATGGCGGTCGAGCGCGTTGAGCCGTCCGTCAGCACGCAGGTCGAGCGCGTGCGTCCTTTCGTCGAAGCGCACGTCAAAGCTATGCATCAACTCAGTCAGACGTGTTTCGCCGCCTGATTCAAGGGTGTTCAATCGTTCGTCATTGCGTTGGTCTAGCGTGTTGAACTGTTCCTCTAACCGTTCGTTCAAGCGTTGATCGAGTTGCGTTTCGAGGCGGGCAGTGCGTTCGTCTGATAGTTTCTCTATGGTGCTGAATCTTTCGTCTGACAGCTTTTCGATGGCAATCATCCGCTCGTCAAAACGTTGGTCGAGATGAATTTCTAACTCGCCCGATCGCACATCGGCGCGCTTTTCAAAAGTCGTGAAGCGTTCGTCAAAGCGTTGGTCGAGCTTGGTTTCATAAGTCGTCGCGCGCTCGTCCGCCGTGAGTTGTTGCGCGGCGAAGCGTTGGTCAGTGGCTAATTGTTCGGCGATAAAACGTTCGTCAAAGCGTTCGTCCGCCAGTTTTTCGCGTTCGTCGAGGCGTTCGTCTACGGCTAACTCGCGCGTGGCGAGACGTTCGTCTACAGCCACGTCGCGTTTGTTCAGTCGCTCAGTGACAGCGGTTTCAAAAGTCTCAACGCGCGTCACCGTCGCGTCTTCAAATTCGTCCAGGCGCTGGCTGGTCACGGCTTCAAACGTATCCATCCGTTCAGTCGTCGCGGTCGTGAATTCATTCAGGCTTTCACTTAACGATTTCTCAAACGTCGTCAGCCGTTTTGTGAGCGCCGTTTCATAGGCATCGAGCCGCTGGTCAACGAGTTGGTCGCGTTCGTCGAGTCGCTCATCCAGCGCCGCGTGGCGTTCTTCCAACCACTTGCGCGTCGCTTCTTCGCGTTCATCGAGCCGCTGGTCAACCGCGTGTTCATAACTATCCAGCCGCGTATTGTTAGCGTGTTCAAAAGCATCAACACGTTGATCGAAGGCTGCTTCGTAACGCAGGACGCGCTCATCGAACGCCTGTTCGTATGCGCTGGCGCGTGTGTCGTTGCGTTGCTCGAAATCGTTGACGCGCGCGTCGAGCAATTGTTCGAGTTCGTGCAATCGCTCCGCCCAATCGCGGTCGAATAACAATTTGAAATTGCGTCCAAAGTCACTGAGACGGCTCATAAGATTTAGTGAAAAGTGAAAGTGAAAGTTAGTGCCAACTACTTTTCACTTTTTTCGATTCCAGTACGTGAAAACTTCGTCGTAAACGGCTTGTGTCTCAAGCGCCGCGCGTTCCCAAGTGAATTGCTGCGCGCGTTCAAGACCGGCCAATTTGTAATGATAGCGCGCGTCGGCATCGCCGATCATTGTGACCATCGCTTGCGTGAGTGCGTGTGCGTCGTCAGGCGCGTGCAACAATCCGGCGTCGCCGACGACTTCAGGCAGGCTGGTGACGTTGGTCGTAATCACCGGCGTGCCGCAAGCCATTGCTTCGAGCGGCGGCAGTCCGAAGCCTTCATAAAGTGACGGATAGACGAACGCCAGCGCGCCCGAATAAAGCGCGGGCAAATCTTCATCGGCGACGTAGCCGGTGAATTTCACTTGGTCTTGTAACTTGAGTTCATTGACAAGTTGAAAGACTTCGTCATAAAGCCAGCCCTTGCCGCCCGCCAATACGAGTTGCGGTTTGTGTTGTGTGCTGCGCAATAAATCATTGTATGCGTGCAAGAGCGTCAACAGGTTCTTACGCGGTTCGATGGTTCCGACATAAAGCAGGTATTCGCCGCGAATATCGTATTTATCCAGCACTGGCAAAATCTGGTCTTCGCGTTGCGGCAGAATGTGGCGGCGCGCGCCTTCGCCTACGACGCGAATCTTGTGCTCTTTGACCGGCAGGAATTCGAGAATCTCTTTTTTCGTCCACTCGCTGGGCGCAATGATGAGCGTCGCCTTCCACGCCATCAGTGGCATGCGGCGTTTGCCCCGGCGCACATTGTCGTTCTCATGCGTATGCGTTTGCGTGAACAGCGACAAATCGTGAATCGTCACCACCGTCGGACAGGGAGCCCACAGCGGAATGCAATAATTTGTGCCGTGGAATACGTCAAAGGATTGCACGCGCAACAACGCAGGCGAACCCGCCAGCCACCACTTGCGAAAAACGCTGCGCGCAGGCGTGAATTGCTTCGTTAAGTTTTTCGGAGTTCCGTTGCCGCTGTGAAATTCAAAATCGAAGGGAGAGAGCAAAGTGTAATGATGTTCCGAATGATGACGCGCCAGACTGTCGGCCAATGCATCCGTATAATGCCCGATCCCTGTTTTCGCAGCGGCTAGCGGGATTGCGTCGAGGGCGATTCGCATAGGCTGAGGAGATTACTCATCGGGTTTCGATTTAGCAAACTTGCCTGATTCAATGCTTGATTCTGTTACATACCTGCTTAGCGAATTGGCGCTGCCGCCTGATTTGCGCGCTCAACGCTGGCTCCTTGTTGGCGGTACAGATGATTTATGGGCCGCAGCTCTGGCGCAACGCGGAGCTTCGTTGACGATGGTTCAATGGGGCGAACTCGCTACGCTTTCCGGCGAAAGATTCGATGTCGCTGTTTGCCCGAACTTGT
>JANNUY010000323.1:0-5870 GCA_031414155.1 Acidobacteriota bacterium | reverse complement strand
TGTTCCAGGTTCAGCGACTATTCGTTGATGAAGCGGGCGATCCCACCCTGTTTCACTCGTCGGGCAAGCCCATTGTGGATACGGTTGGTTGCTCGCGTTTTTTCATCATCGGCAAGCTGGAAGTGGATGATCCGTCGGCCTTGTCACAATCGCTGACGGATTTGCGCCACGTATTGCTGGCCGAGCCTTACTTCGACGGCGTTGAATCTTTTCGCCCTGAGCGCAAGAAAACGGCGTTGCTCTTTCACGGCAAAGACGACCTGCCCGAAGTCCGCTACCGCGTCTTTAATTTGCTGCACGCGGCTGGTTCGGCGCTGCGCTTTCACGCGGTCGTTTGCGACAAACAGGCTTTGCTGAAAAACGAAATGGAACGCCGCACGCAAGACCCGCGCTACCGCTATCAGCCTGATGCGATTTATGACGGCCTGATTCGTTCGCTCTTTTCCAAGTTCCACCGGCTGGCTGACCGCTATGAAGTCTGTGTCGCCAAGCGCGGAGCCAAAGACCGCAATCAAGCCATTCGCACCGCCATCGAACTGGCCGAGCGTGACTTCGAGCAGAAGTTCGGTTTTTCGAGAGGCGGCGGTGAGGCGTGGGACATCACGATTTCCAATCCCAAAGAAACGGTTTGCTTGCACGCGATAGATTATTTTCTGTGGGCAGTGCAGCGGTTTTATGAAGTGCGCCGACACCCAACGACGGGCGAAGAGATTCGAGAGGACAGGTATCTGAAAATGATGTGGTCGCAAATCGGCGAGATTCACGATCTTGATTTTGGCCCGGCGCACGGCAGCTATTTCACAGCACAACGCCCGCTCACCCTCGAAGAACGCTTCGGCGGGAGCGGGCGCAAAAAGAAAACGTCGTGAATATAGGAGTTCTAAAAACTCTCACGGCGCGAGGCCGAATTTCATTCACGACGCGCGCAAACTAGCATGCGTGCTGTCAGTTGCCAAGCATTTCAGGCTTCCGGTTGGTTACTTTGGAGTGAGACCGGGAACCGATTCGTCTTTCAACTTCCGCCGCAAAATATCCAGCGCCGCATTCACATTCAACGTGCGAATAAGTGGAGAAAAGCCGTTTTTGACTTATTTCATCGTAGCCGCCACCGACTTGCCCAAGCCTTCGCCCTCAACGACCTTGACGTATTGATTCGCCGCCACATTCGCCAGCTTATCAACCTTGCCGCTTGGCCATTTGATTTCGAGCGCGTCAACTTTCGCCGCCGTGCCCAAACCCAACACTTCGCGCGGATCGTGCGACGAGAGATAGCCTCCGCCACTCACTTTGTAGCGGCTCTTTTTCAACGCGCCCGCCTGCCAACTGATGATTGCGCCTACGCCCAGCGGATTGCTTTTCTTCGCCACTAACTCGACGCCGAGCCAGTTGTTTTTATTGCCGCCTTCGTTGCATAACAGCACTGGCGCATCGCCGTTGTTGATGACCAGCAAGTCTATGTCGCCGTCGTTGTCGAAATCAGCTACCGCCAAACCACGCGCGGGAAAGTCTTTCGCAAAGACTGCGCCCGAAGTCTTGCTCACGTCTTTGTAACCCTTGCCCGTATTTTCAAACATTAGCAGCGGTTCTTTGTATTTCACTCTTGAGGCTTGCATCTCAACCATGTCGTCGGGATGCCCGTTGGCTAAAAACAAGTCAGCATCGCCGTCGTTGTCGTAATCGAAAAACTTCAAGCCCCAGCCCGACAGCAAGCGCGTCGCCTGTCCGATCTCGCCCGCCTGATCGCTGAAGCTCTCGTTCTTGTCGTTGTGATAAAGGCTGAATAACTCTTGGTCTATATTGGCTACGAATAAATCCTGCCAGCCGTCGCCGTCGAAATCAGTCGCGTCTACGCCCATGCCCGAACGCGGACTGCCTGCGTCGCTGTAACCCACACCTGAAGCCAAGCCGATCTCTTCAAACTTGCCGCCGCCACGATTGACGAACATGAAATTGGCTACGGTGTCGTTGGCGACAAAGAGGTCTTGCAAGCCATCGTTATTGATGTCCACGGCGACTGAAGCAAACGATTTGCCGAGCGAATTCGCAATGCCTGACGCCTTGCTGACATCGCTGAAAGTGCCGTCGCCGTTGTTGTGAAACAGCTTGCTCGGTTGCGGCTTAAACACGCGCGGGATGCAGTAATACTTGCGCCCCAGGCGATTGTCACCGCACACGACGTTCAAATCTTTTTTGTAATAAACGAACGACGAGACGAACAGATCGAGCTTGCCATCGTTGTCGTAATCGAACCACGTTGCGTGCGTAGACCAACCCGGCGCAGCGACTCCAGCTTTGTCACTCACGTCGGCAAAAGTACCGTTGCCGTTGTTGCGATACAGCACGTTCTTGCCATAACTCGTGACGTATAAATCCTGCCAGCCATCGCCATCGAAATCGCCCGCCGCCGCGCCCATGCCAAAACCATGCGCCGTCGAACCGACGCCCGCTTTGTCGGTCACATCGCTGAACGAACCGTCGTGATTGTTGCGATAGAGCGCGTGTTTGAGCGGTTTAGCTGGCGCAAAAAAATCAGACGGGCCGCTGTTGACCAAAAAAATGTCTTGCCAGCCGTCATTGTCGTAATCAAAAAAGATGCCGCCACCGTTGCAGGTTTCAGGCAAAAAACGATCCGCCGAACGCGCGTTGTCGTGCGTCCACGTGATGCCGCTTTTCGTCGCAGGCACTTCGATAAACGTAGGCTTCACGGCTTGCGCTTGCGACTTAAAAACTAACAACGACACAGCTAGCAATACAGCACAGGCTGCGCCTAACAAAAATTTCAGCGATGAACTCATGGCTTTCCGCCTCCGTTAAAAAATGATTGCTTACATTGTGGGAACGAAACGGCGGCTAGTTTACTACGCGACAGGCACGGTTCAACTAACCCTGCGTAGACGGCTTTCACCTCAGCGGGTAAACTATCTTTCATCATTTACCTGGCATTCGCTCAAGGAGAATTTTCATGAAAAAAGTCGTTTCAACGCTGGTCTTATTTTGCCTGCTCGCTGCCGTGGGCTGGTTTCACGAACGCGCGGGCGCGCAGCAAAAGCCCGCCCCCAAACCGCAAGAAGTGATGAACACGACCGCCGTGTTGGTTGATGTGGTCGTCAAAGATAAGCGCGGGCGCGTCGTCAAAGACCTCAACACCGATGACTTTGAAATTCTCGAGGACGGCGTCAAACAAAATGTTGACAGCTTTGAACGCATTGCGCGCGAAACCGGTATTGTCGCCGAAGCCAAGGAAAAGGCCGAGCCTAAGCCTGTCACGACGGCGACACCGCCAGCCGTGCGCGACGCGAACGAAAAGCAATTGGGGGCGACGGCAATGGCGCTGGTCTTTGGCAACCTGTCACCTGATGCACGCAATCGCGCGCGCCAGGCGGCGCTGGCTTATGTCGGCGCGAACCAGGAGCTTCCGGCTTACACCGGCGTCTATGCCATCAATCTTTCGTTAAACTCGGTTCAGCCATTCACGCGTGATTCGGCGCTAGTGAAACAGGGCATCGAGAAAGCCGGTTCGCGCGCAGCGGCCTCGTTCGCGAGTGGTTCGGCAGGCAGCGCGCAAGCGTCGCAAAATCAGGAAGCCCAAGCGGCCAACGCTTCAGCAAGTGCGGCGAGTGCAGCCAGTGCAGGCGGTGGCGCGGGCGCAGCCGCAGCGGGTAGTGCCGCCGGAGCCGCCGGTGTGGACGCACAGTTTCTTGAGATGAGTCGCCGGATGACCGAAACCTTTGAAGCCCTCGAACGCAATCAACAAGGTTTCGCTACCGTGAACAGTTTGATGGCGCTGGTGAATTCGATGGCAACGATGCCCGGACGCAAAGCACTCGTTTACTTTTCAGAAGGCATCGCCATCCCCCCTGACGTAGCGCAACAGTTCCGTTCAGTCGTCAACGCGGCCAATCGCGCCAATGTGGCGATTTATGCGGTTGACGCCGCCGGATTGCGCGCTGAAAGCACGCTCACTGGTACGCGCGACACCGTGAACGCCATTGCCAATCGCCGCCAGGGTCAAATCGGCAGCAGCAACCCCATCGTCGGTGACGCCATGTCGAAACAACTCGAACGCAACGAAGACATGTTGCGCGGCGACCCGCAAAGCGCGCTGACGACTTTGGCCCAAGAAACCGGCGGAACCTTCATCGGCAACACCAGCGACATTGGCGAAAAACTCAAAGAGGTGGACGAAGACATGAACACCTATTACTTGTTGAGTTACGCGCCGACCAATAGCAATTACGACGGCAAGTTTCGCAAGATCGAAGTCAAACTCAAACGCAGCGGCCTGACCTTGCAAGCGCGCAACGGTTATTACGCGGTGAATACGCCGGGCTATGTGCCGGTGCTTTATTACGAGACGCCTGCGCTGGCGATTCTGGCGAAACCCAACCCGCCGATTACGTTTCCCATCAACGTAATGGGAACGAATTTCCCTGAAGCGACGCGCCCGCTCCGCTCGGTGGTCGAAGTGCAAGTGCCTGCCAGTGCTTTCACGTTTGTTGAAGACAAAGAGAAGAAAGTCTTTCAATCTGATTTTTCGATTGTCGTGCTGATTCGAGACAGCGCGCGCCAAGTCGTAGGCAAACTGAGCCGCCAATATGCTTTGCGTCCGACGCCCGCCCAAATTGACGGCGTCAAAAACAACACGATTCGATTTTATAAAGAAACCGAATTGCCGCCGGGCCGTTACGAACTCGAAACCATTGCTTATGACGCGCCTACTGAAAAAGCCTCGGTGCGCATCGGCAGTCTGGATGTCGCCGACCCGACTGAAAACAAATTGCGTATGAGTTCGGTCTCAATCATTCAGCGCGTTCAACCGATGAAGGACAAATCAGAGAATCCCTTTCACGTCGGCGAATCGCTGCTCATCCCCAATCTGACCGGCAAGACGCAAAAGATTCTCAAACAGATGTTGTTTTATTTCGTCGTCTATCCGGCCAAAGGCACGAAAGCGCCCGCAGAGTTCAGGTTACAAATCACGCAAAACGGCAAGTCGTTCGCCGACCTGCCGCTCAAACTCGAAGCGCCCGACGACAAAGGCCGCATCGCCTTTGCCAGCGGCATTCCGATTGAGAGCCTGACGCCGGGCGGTTATGCCATGCGCGTCACGGTTAAAGATGAACAAACAACGCTAACGCGCTCGACGCCTTTCATGATCGAACCTTGAGCAAACAATCAAGACTCGCCCACGAAGACACACAAAGCAGGCACGAAGGTAAAAAACCATCTTCGTGTTTTCTTCGTGTGTCTTTGTGGGCGGTCTTTTTTATTGCCGCGTTTGGCGTCGGAATTTTTGCCCAACCCTCACCACGCGAAGCCTCAGATCAAAGCTGGAATCGCCGCGTCACCGGCGCAGGCGATTACCAAATCGTCTTGGAAGTTTCAGGCCGCATCGAAATCTCGCGCGCCTTTCAGCCGCCCAATCCGCTCGACCTCAAAGACATTTGCCGCTCCAAGCAAGCCGCTGAACAGCGGGCGTTTCTTTCAGCCGAAGGCTATTTGTCGGCGCTCGAAAAGTCTGCCGATGCCGCGCGCCGTCAAATTGAAATTGCGCGGCTGCACATCGAACTCGGCCAAATCTGGTCGTATCGCGGCGATATGACCAAAGCCATTGCGCACTTCGAGTCGGCGCGCGCCGCGTTGCAGAAAGGCATTCTCGATCAACCCGCTTACGCCGATGATCTGGTTCATCTCGATGAAATTCTCGGCATCTCATATTTACGCAAAGGTGAACTCGACAATTGCGTACATCAGCACCGCGCTGAAAATTGCATCTTCCCTTTGAGCCGCGCCGCTGAACACAAGCTCACCGCCGGTTCGTCATCAGCGATCAACTTTTTCAAACGCCACCTCGCGCGCAATCCTGACAA
>JANNUY010000322.1:0-4000 GCA_031414155.1 Acidobacteriota bacterium | reverse complement strand
CACAGAGTTTCTTTGACGTAGTCGTTTTGCCCGCATTGATCGAGCCGTTCAGGATGATAAGCATTTAATTGAGTGAACAGTGAAAAGTGAAAAGTGAGCAGTGAAAAGTGAACAGATTGAATGATCGCAGAATTCTCATGTTTTTCACTGCTCACTTTTCACTTTTCACTTTTTTATAAGACATCAGCCAATCCAGCAAAGCCAGCATGTCTTCTGAAACTGTGCCGTCATTCAGCGTGAGCGAGTGTTCGGCGTCTTCCGTGGTGACGGTCAGGTCGTATTGAAAGCCATCAGCTACGGCCTTGGCTTGGCGTTTTTTGCCAGACTGCTTGCCAGATCGTTTGGCAGACTGATCGAGCAGTTGGGACTGCTCGATCAGTCTTTGAAGTTCGCGTTTTTGCGCGGCGGTAAGCGTTTCGCTGTCTACTTCGGTGCGAGTGGTCAATCCCGCAAAACCGCCGCTGCGTTCACAAACGATGCGCATAATTGGCTCCTGATTTAACGGGTACGACGCGGGGCTTTGACCGTCGCCACGGTCAGGCCGACAGCTTCCCAGGCTTCGCGGATGGCGCGTTGCTCATCGCTATCCAACCCGAAAAGCTGACGCGCGACATCGTGCGTGGCGTTAGCGCATTCCTGAAACGATGATTTCGTATTCATCCGGTTGCATAGCGTTTCGTACCAGATGCGACCGGCTTTGTCCCAGGCATTGCCGCCGAGGCGAATCGCGGCTTCATAAAAAGCCTTGTTCGGAATGCCTGAGTTGATGTGTACGCCGCCGTGATCGCGCGTCGTTTTGACGAACTTTTTCATGTGATCGGGTTGCGGGTCTTTGCCGATTTGCGGGTCGTCATAAGCCGTGCCCGGCGCTTTCATCGAGCGAATGCCTACGCCGTTGACTGCTTTGGTGAACAAGCCCGCGCCGATGATCCAATCGGCTTTGGCGGCGGTTTGCTTCTTGGCGTATTGCCGCACGAGCGAGCCAAATACGTCAGAAAAATGTTCGTTGAGTGCGCCCGGCTGGTCTTCGTAAACCAACCCGGCTTCAAATTCGGTAACGCCGTGTGTGAGTTCATGACCGATCACATCAAGGCTGGTGGTGAAGCGGTTGAAGATCGCTCCGTCGCCGTCGCCATAAACCATCTGTTGCCCGTCCCAAAAAGCGTTTTGATAGCCGCGTCCGTAATGCACCGTCGAATCGAGCCGCATGCCGCGATTATCAATCGAGTTGCGCTGAAAGATTTTCGAGAAAAAGTCGTAGGTCTTGCCCGCTCCGTCATAAGCCTCGTTGACCGCCGTGTCTTTGCTGCGCGCGTCGCCTTCGCCCCGCACGAGTTTGCCGGGCAGCGTGCGAGCGTTTTGCGCGTTATAAATGGTGCGGCGTTTGGTTCCGGTTGAGACGGCCAGTGCGGTCATGCCCATCAAGGCTTCGCGGCGTCCGCGCATGCGGGCGCTGAGTTCCAATGAGTCAAGGGCACCTGAACGAGTCGCGGCGTTTCCGCTTTCGGCGAGGCGATTGAGAATGTCAGGGGGAATGATGTGGCAACAGGCGTGCTGCTGATCGTACTGTTGATCGGGTTGCTTATGCTGTTGAATCGGAAACGAGAAGGGATCGTGGATTGTCATCGTTACTCCTTTTAGCTGCGGGGTTGCGTAACTTGCCGCGCGACGATGCGGGCGCATTACCCGCTACGTAAGGGGAGACTGATAGCTGATCTACGTGCGTTGCCATCGCGCGTCAAACTTCCAATGAACAAGACCTGTTTGAGAGCGTTCGCACTCTATGTCGGCACTCAGGCGGCGTCAATTGTAAGCACCAAAAAAATTGCGTGTCGCTGAATCGCTTCAGCAACACGCCGCAAGAATAGGCAATGAAAGGAGTCAACTCGACAAAAAAACTCAAGCGCCTGCGGGCAAATTCAACGAGCCGAGGCTTTGCACAAAGCATTCGGCTTTTTCGCGCACTTCATCAGGCAGCCCCGCCCAAGCGTCGGCATTGTGCGTGTGCAAGTAATCGAGCGCGTGGCGCAACGGTTCGAGCAGCGCGTTGCCGTCCAAGCGAGCCAGCAAGGCCTTGACCAATTGCTGGTGCCCGAGCGCGGCGGCGCGTTGCAGGTAATACAGCTCTAACTCGTTCCAATCGGCAGAGCGCGACTCGCGTCCGAGCCTGACGGCGCGTTGCCAGTATTCGCGCGCATCGAAGACGTGCCCTTCGGCCAGCGCGGTCAAAAAGCGCGGCAGATAAGTCAACGCGAGTTGATGTTGCGCGGCGGCATCGCCCGGAGCCAATGACAGCGCCCGTTCAAAACTCTTCCCCGCTTCTGTGTGACGGGCCATATCTGACAGCACGAGGCCGCGGCTGAACCACGCGAAAAAATCCTGCGGCGCGAGTTCAAGCGCAATGTCATAGCTGTTGACCGCTTCGTCAGGCCGTAACATTTCGCGCAGCAAACTGCCGTAACTGATCCAGTGATCGGCGTTGGTCGGTTGCAGTTGCGTGACGGTTTCCCAACATTCCAGGGCGGCTTCGGGCTGATGAGCGCACATCAACGCTTCGGCATATTCGCGCCATAACACCGTTTCTTCGGCATTGAGTTCAGCCGCACGCGCATAACTGGCACAGGCTTGCTCGTAATCCAGCAACTGAATGTAAGCGCGCCCCTGATAAAACAACGCCTCGAAATAATTCGGAATCTGGGCCAGCGCATGACTCAGGCTTTGCAACGCGGCTTCGCATTCGCCGAGTTGCAATTGCGCGCGACCGAGTCCGAGCCAAGCTTCGGCGTCTTGCGCGCGCGCCACCACTGCGCGATGAAAGGCCTGCGCCGCATCGTGCCAGCGTTGCAAAGACAGCAGCGCCGTGCCGCGCAAACGCCACACCGCATGATTGTTCGGGGTGGAAAGCAACGCCTGTTCGGCGCATTCCAAAGCAGAGTCGTATTGTCCGGTGCTGTAATAAACCAGCGCGTGATCGTGCCAGCTTTCGGCGGCGGCGGCTCGTTCAACGGACTTGTCAGCACGACGCGCTTTGCGTTTTGGTTCATAAGCCTCAATCGCCCAGTTGACCGGCTGGCTATCGAGTAGCGCCGGGTTGGTAAAGGCCGTGAGCGGCAGCGTAGAAGTTCGGTTTAAGTGCGCCGCCTCACGAAACATTTGCCACAACGGTGGCAAGGCTCCACTGCCGCGCGGCGGGGCAATTGGTTGCGATGATTCATCTGATTCTGGCTCAACCGCATATAACTCAAAGGTGATCGCCGGATTAGTGAAAGCATTGGCTGCGTCAGCGTGATCGAAATGAAAAGCCTGTCGCAAATGAGAGACAGCAGAACTGAGGGATGTTTGCCGGGGATTTGAAAAAACGGTTTCAGGCATTGTGACCTCCTCGCTCAACGGACTGGATGGGGACGCCGTGAACGCAACGAAATAGTGAAGCTGGTTATTAACAAAAGGCCTTGCGTGAAGGCGCTTCGCTCAATCTCAAACAGTGTGTGTTTACTGCTGGTGTGTGTGCCGCAAGGTGGGTAAGTTTTGGAATAATTACACTTGTAGGACATTGCCTGACAACCCCTTGGGTGAGTTACGGAGAGGGTTAGGAAAGCACGTAGAACTACGTGTCAGCCGTTTAGCGCACATCCAGAAAAAATCGCTTCAACGCGGCGGACGAGATGCCGAGCCAATGGCCGAAACGCAGTGCGTACATCAACAACGCCGTACGCACCAAGCCATGCTTTTGCCAGCGACGCGGCGAAACCGTGACGCGCTGCGGCAACAAAGCTACGCGGCCTCGCTGTTTGAGTAATGCGAAAAATTCGAGGTCTTCCATCATCGGGACGAGCGGAAAACCGCCGATCGCTTCAAACACCGCGCGCCTTACCCACAGCACCTGATCGCCCGTCGCATTCCAGCCCCAGCGCGTACGCCAATTGATGCCGCGCGCATAAACTTTCAGCGCCCGCGAAACCTCAGCCGGAAAGCCAAAGGCAAAACATCCGCCCACACA
>JANNUY010000321.1:0-18847 GCA_031414155.1 Acidobacteriota bacterium | reverse complement strand
CACGATATTCTCTCGGTGCAGGGTATGCCCGCATTGCAACGTTACCTCGTGAACGCAATTCAAGAGGTCTATCGCCTGCAAGGTGTGCATATTAACGATAAGCACATCGAAGTGATCGTCCGCCAGATGTTGCGCTGGGTGAAAATCAAAGACGTAGGCGACACCGACTTCCTGCTGGAAGAACAAGTTGACCGCTTCCGCTTTGCCGACGAAAACGCCCGCGTCGAAGCCGCCGAAGGCCAAGCCGCTGTGGCCGAACCGCTGTTGCTCGGCATCACGAAGGCTTCGCTCTCGACCGAGTCGTTCATCTCTGCCGCGTCGTTCCAGGAAACCACGCGCGTACTCACCGAAGCCGCGATTTCAGGGCGCATTGATTACCTGCGCGGCCTCAAAGAAAACGTCATCATGGGTCGCCTGATTCCGGCGGGCACGGGGATGGAGTATTACCGCAACGTCCGCGTCGCGCACGATTCGACGATGCAAGACCTGCAAGTCGAAGAGTCTGACGATACGCAAAGTTACATTGAGCAAATGGTCGCGGCCACCGCTGGACGCGCTCTGCCGCCCGTGGTCGAAGAGGAGACGCTCGACGATAACGAAACCACCGAAGACGATTTCCTCGATGCTGACAGCTTCCTCGGCGAAGAAGTGGCCGAAGAACTGCTTGTTGAGGAATTCGCTTTTGATGGCGAAAGCGAAGGGGAATAAAACTCCAGCCTATTTATCGTACCCATTCATCGAAAATGAGAGCCGCAAGCTGAAAGGTTTGCGGCTCTTTTTTTATCACGCGAACGGCTTGACCCGTCGCGTTTCATCTTGCACTCTACGGTTTCGCTAAAGCATTCAAACCAACGACCAATTTCATGCAAGATTCTGACTTTTCGCTTTTCCATCACACGGCTTTGTCCAAGAGCGCCCAGAGTGCCAAAAGTGATGGCAAGCAACGACCGCCATTATTGATTTTGCTGCACGGTTACGGCGCTAACGAAGACGACCTGTTCAGTCTAGCGCCTTTCGTGGACGAGCGTTTCTTCATCGTCTGCGTACGCGCGCCGATTCGCATTGGCATGGGTTCGTATGCGTGGTTCCGCCTCGGCTTCACGCCCGAAGGTATTTTGATTGATCCGAATGAAGTCGAGACCGCGCGCGCGACGCTGCGCAAGTTTGTAGACGAAGCCGTCGCCGCCTATCACGTAGACCCCAAAGCCGTCTTTCTGTTGGGCTTCAGCCAGGGCGCGATGATGAGCCTTGATCTGGCCTTGCGCGAACCCAGCCTAACCGCAGGCGTAGCCGCCCTCAGCGGACGCATAATGCCCAGCAGCAGCGAACGTTTCGCCACGGCTGACGAGTTGATCGGCCTGCCGATTTTTATGGCGCACGGGACATCAGACCCTGTGCTGCCTATCGGCCACGGACGTGACGGACGCGAGCGCTTGCGCGAATTGCCCGTGTCATTGACCTATCGTGAATACGAGATGGGTCACGAAATCTGTGAACAGGAATTACGCGATTTAACCGAATGGCTGACGATGCAGTTGAGTCAGTTCACCGTTCATTAACTCTATTTGGTAGGACAGGTCGTAACCTGTCCTATGCTTGCCAATCCACTCCGTAAGACAGGTTACGAACCTGTCTTACCAAATGAGGCAGCGATGAAACTCACTTTCGGCGATCACATTGGAGGGCGCGCGGCGACCGGGCTATTAATCGTTCGCATCGTCTTTGGCGTAGCCATGGCCTTGCACGGCTGGGGCAAGATTCAGCATCCGTTCAGTTGGATGGGGCCAGGCGCAACCGTCCCCGGCATCATTCAATCGCTCGCGGCCTTTAGCGAATTCGGCGGCGGTATCGCTTTGGTATTGGGCTTGCTCACACCGCTGGCGATGTTCGGCTGGGTTTGCACGATGCTTTACGCGATTTTTATGGTTCACATGAAAGCCGGACAACCTTTCGTAGCGCCAGGCGCGGGGCCGTCTTATGAAAAGGCTGCGCTTTTTTTGGCGGTCGCACTGATGATGATTTTCACCGGCCCCGGTGCGCTTTCGTTAGATGCCAAACTGTTCGGCAAAAAATCATAAAGCATTCAGCATCCATACCGGCAAGCAGAGCGAAGGGTAAGGAGAGGGATTGGCAAACCAAATGGAAGATGAAAGCCCGCATCGCACTTACAAATACTACGATTTGATTATGGCTGGGTTCGTGATCGTGCTGGTGTGCGCCAACGTGATTGGCGTATCCAAACGCAGCACGATCATGGGTTATACGTTTGGCACAGGCATTCTTTTCTTTCCGCTGAGTTATTTGTTCGGTGACATCCTGACCGAAGTTTATGGCTACGCACGTTCACGCCGCGTGATTTGGGCGGGCTTTGCGGGCTTGGCTTTCGCAGCGTTTATGAGCTACATCGTCGTAGCCATGCCGGCTGCGCCGGGTTGGGATGGGCAAGCGCATTATGAATACAGTTTCGGTTCAACGCCGCGTATCGCCATGGCTTCGCTGATCGGATTTTGGGCGGGCGAGTTCGCCAACTCGTTCACGCTCGCTAAGCTGAAGCTTTTCACAAGCGGACGCTTTCTATGGATACGCACCATCGGTTCGACCATCGCGGGCGAAATCGTTGACACGCTTGTCTTTTATCCGCTGGCCTTTTTCGGCAAGTGGAGCACCGATCAATTGCTCGCCGTGATGGCGGCTAATTACACGCTCAAGGTGCTGTGGGAAGTTTTGGCAACACCACTCACTTATCGCATTGTCAATTTTTTAAAGCGCGTCGAGAATGAAGATTATTACGACCGCGAAACTAAATTCACTCCATTTTCATTGGAAGCATAAAGAATCATGAGCAATCAAACTGCTACGCAAATCACTGCGGCACAAGCCCGCGAGAAACTGGACGCCTGGACCCGCGAAGTCGTCGAATGGCATTTCAACCCGGCGACCGGTACGCCCTATTGGCTCGAAATGGCGAAGACCCTGGATTTCGATCCGCGCAAAGACGTTCAGACTTATGACGACCTGGACAAGTTTGGCTTCTTCCGCGACGAAGACTTGCGCGGCGGGCCGGTGCGGCGTTGGGTTCCGAAAGGGTTGGCGGGCAAACCGATTTATACGTTTGAAACGGGTGGCAGCACCGGCGTACCCAAGTCACGCATCGCGTCAGAAGACTTTCGCATTGATTACGAAATGTTCAGCGATACGTTGCCAGATGAATTCTTTCCGAAAGGCGCAGACTGGCTGATGCTGGGGCCTTCGGGGCCGCGCCGCTTGCGCCTAGCCGTCGAACACCTCGCACAACATCGCGGCGGCATCGCCTTTTGCGTAGACCTTGATCCGCGCTTCGTCATCAAGCTCATCAAGATGGGCGAGATGCAAATGATGGAGCGTTATAAATCGCACGTCATTGATCAGGCCGTCACGATTCTCAAAGCGCACGACATCAAGTGCATGTTCGCTACGCCGAAGCTGCTCGAATCGTTGTGCGAAAAGGTCTCACTCAAAAAGATGGGCATCACCGGCGTATTTTGCGGCGGCACCGAGATGACGCCGCAATTCCACCGCTTTGCGGTCGAAGAATTGATGGAAGGCGCATATTTCGCGCCGACCTATGGCAATACGCTGATGGGTTTAGCGACTCACAAGCAGCCGTTCGATCCGGCAGACAATTACGCGATCATCTATCACCCGCCCTCGCCGCGCGCCATGATCGAAGTCGTCAACCCCGACGAACCGACGAAGCTGGTCGCTTACGGTGAAACGGGTCGCGTCAGGCTGACGACCCTGACCAAAGAATTTTTCATGCCGCGCTTTCTCGAACGCGACGAGTGCGAACGCGAAAAGCCCTGCGAAAAATATCCGTGGGACGGTGTGCGCAACGTGCGCCCCTTCTCGCGCTTTGCCACCAGCGTGGTCGAAGGTGTGTATTAATAAGCACGGGGAGAGCGTGAACGATCTGCGCCTTCCCCATCCAACGCATTTCCCGAAGCTCAGGTCGCTCACGTTCCTTCATCCGGTCACTTATTCGGCTAATCCATTCGGCACATAAGGATGATTTCACCCCATGAAAAAACGAACCTTCCTCAAACTTTCGTCTGCCGGAATCACCGGCGCAATGCTTTCGTCGTGTCAACAACCAAGCGCACCGCCACCTGCCGCACCTGCGGCTTCACCGACACCTGCCAAACTGACAAATTGGGCGGGTAATCTCGAATACAGCACCGCCAAAGTCGCCTATCCCGAAACAGTCGAACAGCTACAGGCCGCGATAAAACAGGCTGACAAGTTGCGCGCGTTGGGTACGCAACACTGTTTCAACAAAATTGCCGACTCGCCACATCAGTTAGTTTCGACCAAGAAGCTCGACAAAATCATCGGCCTTGATGCAGCGAAGAAAACCGTCACCGTCGAAGCGGGCGTGCGTTATGGCACGTTGGGAACTTATTTGCAGGAAAAAGGTTTCGCGTTGCACAACCTTGCTTCCCTGCCCCATATTTCCGTAGCCGGTTCGACCGCCACCGCCACGCACGGCTCTGGCATTAAATTAGGTAACTTGGCTACGGCAGTTTCAGGGCTTGAGTTTGTGACTGCCGCTGGCGAAGTCGTCACGCTGACCAAAGATAAAAATGGCGAAGAATTTTTAGGCGCGGTCATACATTTAGGCGGCCTCGGCGTAGTAACCAAAGTAACGCTGGACGTTCAGCCTACGTTTCAAGTTACGCAACACGTTTATCAAGACCTGCCTTTCGGCGAGCTAGAAAAGAATTTTGAGAAAATTATGTCGGGCGGCTACAGCGTTAGCCTGTTCACCAACTGGCAAAAAAACCTGGTCAGCGAAATCTGGGTGAAAAATCAAGTTACGGATAAACCGTTCATAGCACCGCCTGAGTTATTCGGCGCGAAACTGGCTACGCGCAACCTGCATCCGGTGATTGACCAGTCTGCCGAAAGCTGTTCGGAGCAACTGGGCGTGCCTGGCCCGTGGCATCAACGCTTGCCGCATTTCAAAATGGAATTCACGCCCAGCACTGGCAAAGAATTGCAATCAGAGTTTTTTGTTCCGCTGCGCAACGCTTTTGCCGCGCTCAAAGCCGTGAATAACCTGGGCGAAAAATGGGGGCCGGATTTATTTATTTCGGAAATTCGCACCGTCGCGCCAGATAACTTATGGATGAGTACCGCTTATAAACGCCCCAGCGTCGTCATCCATTTCACCTGGAAGCCGCACGCCGAAGCCGTGATGAAACATATTCCTATTGTCGAAGAGTTATTGTCTCAGTATGGCGCGCGCCCGCACTGGGGCAAATTATTCACCATAACTCCGGCGCAACTTAAAGCGCGTTATGAACGTTATGCCGACTTCCAGCAATTGCTGCGGAAATATGACCCGCAAGGAAAATTCAGAAATGAGTTTTTAGAGAACGTGATGTCGTCGTAACAATTATCACAACCTTAATCACCGCAAGCTCGGCAGCTTGCGCTACTCTTACCTAACTATGAGCGAAGAACACGATCAGATCTTTGTCGGCCTCGTCAAAGAGAGCTGGAAGCATTTCAACGAAACCCTCAACAACACGCGAATGGATGACTTGCTCGTCGGAGCCGTCATCACTTCGATGGTGGAGCAGGGTTACGCGCTGATTGATTTGAACTCCGACGGGACTAAACATTTTTTACGCTTTGAATGGCTGCAAACCAAACAGCGCGTCATTTTTCAATTACACAATCTGGCTGAAGATTTATTGACAGCTAAGGTACTCGGACGAAAGGCCGATGTTACGATTGGTTACGGCGAAGTCGTGCAAAACACGCAAGCCGTCTTCGGCGCGTTACGCGCTGAAGTCAAAAGCCAATACCTCGACGCGGGCGAGCCGGGCGTAATCACTTGCGACGCCGACTTAACCAGCGGATATATTTACGTGCAAGTGCCGCTGATTCTCGACCTCGATCAATACTTCGGCGCGAACTGGTCAGTGAATAATGCGCTGATACAAAAACACATTTACGCGACAGTACAGGCGCTGGCGAAATACCTGCGCGGACGCTTGAGCGCATAGGAGAAACGCTATGTTGTCATTTCTATCCAATTTCAAACATTCGCAAGAGATGCGCGAGAGCAAGGACGAGATTCTGATTGGCGAACTCGTTCGCGCGATGTCGCGCTTGCAAGCACCTGCCGTAGGCTTTTATGCCGGCACCGGGCAACAAACCATCAAGTTCAAACCGGTCAACGATCCCGTGTTGAACGCCGTGTTGTTAACCGTAGACCGCAAGACCGGCGGCTCGGCCTTGTCGCAAGCCGTAATCGGCAGCAAGGCTACGATCATTATTCAGGCCGAAGTTAAAAATTATCTAGCTGACCCGGATGATTTAATTCATATGTATAAAACCGACCTGGCGAATATATTCAAGATTCCCATGCTCGGCGACACGCGGCTCGATCATCAGTTAAACTCGATTCTCGCTACGAAAAAAGTGTTGATTGATATTGATACCTACATTCTAAAAGGCGAAGAAAGCGCAAACGCTACGGCGCAATTCCTGAGTGGCTTGCTTGGTGAGTTACGGCAGAAATTACAGCCTTACAAAAAAGGTTAACCGAATGTAGTACCGGCTTCAGCCGGAAGCATCAGCAGGTAATCCACCGCTTCAAAGGCCAACGCTTCCGGCTGAAGCCGGTACTACATGCAAGGAGTGCCCATGAACCAACGCGACTGGAAAACCGACGAAGCCGAGCGCCGTGCTTATGAACCTTATGAAAGTGCCAACGTACGCGCTGAACTCGAACGACGAGCCAAAGGCGCGGGCGGTACGCAAGGCGGCATCGCTGAATTCTTGATTGGCCTGGCGATGGCAATTGGCGGCGGCTATCTGTTCATGAATCAGGTGCAAGTGTCGAGCAGCTATTGGACGCTCTATGGTTACAACGCGTTCGGCCTGTCGCTATTGCCGTTGCTCGCGGGCATCGGTTTTTTGTTTTTTAACGTACGCTCGAAACTCGGCTGGCTGCTCACCTTTGCCGGAGCAGTCATCATCGTCGTCGGCATCATTGCGAACCTCACTGTTTACTGGCAATCCACCAGCCTGTTTAATACGCTCATGATTTTCACCCTTATCGCCGGTGGCATCGGATTGATTGCGCGCTCGTTGAAAGAGCATTGAAGCAGGAAAGAGAAATGCCGAATACCCCAGCAGCTGTTTTGAATTCACCGTCTAACTCCCTATCCTGGTGCTTTACCCGCTCGGAAGCGTAAGCAGATCGTGTTCACTTCCAAAGAGAATCTGCAAATTTTGCCTGAAGAAAAAATGCCCCTAATGGCTGACCGCCGCATTTCGCCATTTCTTCAACTTCAGCGTGGGACTGGCAGCGTTAGCTTGTCATCCTTAGCGAAAAGTGCTTTATTACGTCCGTCAGTCACAATTGCCAATTGCGATAACTTGCGATGGAACGTTCGTGTGAGTGGAATAGCCTAAAGCTGCGGCGTTTCGTTAGCGGTTAAGAAACGGAATTAAATAACCCAGAAAGCCTGAGGAAAGACGATGAGACCTCGTGAACCTCCACGTTACACATATGTCGTTCAGCTATAGCGACGGTGTTTATCTTTAGTCTACCCGCCCGGCTAACCAATTAACGAGGCTTGCCGGATCAGCAGACGAAATCAGACGCCGTATCATTGTTCCTTAAACACCTCCTCGACTAGAGGAGCAAGGTTGAGAACACTCCCCACTACCTCCCAGAAAGCCTGTAAAGGCCGGTAAAGGTTTCTCAAGGAAATAAATATGAAAACTTTGATCAGCATTTGTTGGATAACATTGCTCGCCTTACTTGTGTGCACCTCTCTGTTCAAAATGCCCAACAAGATGATGGCGGCTTCGCAAGAAAACCTCGGTGACCTATTCACCTCGGAACAACTAGCTCAATCGCGGCCCACCACAACACTAGGCGCGATACGCTATCAAACGGTCAGATTGAATACGGCGTTATTGGAGCAAGCTAAACAGTCGCTTGAAAGCGATCCACTACACGCCCATACGATCACGCTCAATCTTTTTAATGACGTACGGCTCGAAACGGTGCTGGAGCGCGTTGAACGTAATGAGGTGGGTGAGGTTTACGTCGGACACATCAAAAATGTTGAAGACAGTTCAGTACACCTCGCACACACAGATGGGGTTATGGCGGGCAGCATCGCCTGGCCGGGGGAGTTTTATTCCATCAGCTACGCCGGAGATGGCTTGCACCTGATTCAACAAATCAATCAGGCTTTGCTTCCTGATGAAAAAGACGACTTTATTGAAGTGCCGCCTTCTCCAAACCCGACGAATCCACCCACCGCTGGCGATGATGGTTCTTTGGTTGACGTAATGGTCGTTTACACCGCCGCTGCTCGAGCTGGTGCGGGTGGCACCACTGCTATGCAAACCCTGATCAATTTGGGCATCAGTGAAACGAATACAGCTTATGCCAATAGCCAGGTAATCCAACGCTTCCGGCTCGTCCATACGGCGGAAGTGACTTATACAGAAAGTGGAAGTTTCAGCACTGATTTAGGCCGCTTACAAGCAACGGCAGATGGCTTTATGGATGAAGTACATACGCTGCGCGACACCTACAAAGCTGACTTAGTGACCCTTCTCATCAACAGCCCAACCACATCGTGTGGTATTGGTTATTTAATGGTGGGGAATTCCCCAAGTTTTGCTTCCAGTGCTTTTAACGTAACGCTCAGAACTTGCGTCAGCCCTAATTACAGTTTTGGGCACGAACTGGGGCATAACCAAGGTCTCCATCACGCGCGCGAAGATGGGGGGAACGGAGGAGCCTATAGTTACTCGAATGGTTATAAAAACCCCAGCAACCTCTTTCGCGACATCATGGCTTATGACTGCCCCGTTTCCTGCCCGCGCGTGCTGCATTTTTCGAATCCGTTGGTCAATTACAACGGAAGCCCTTCAGGTGTTAATGAAAATGCGAGCAATTCCGCACACAACGCGTTAAGCCTGAATAACACTAGAGTCACTGTGGCCAACTTCCGCCAAGGGCAAGTACGCGCGAAAAAAGGCGATTTTGATGGCGACCGCAAAACCGATGTCGCTATTTGGCGTCCCTCGAACGGCACCTGGTGGGTATACCAAAGCTCCACCAATACCTACACCACTCGACAATGGGGCTATTCCACTGATACGGCGGTGCCGGGTGATTACGACGGCGACGGCAAGATTGACACCGCGATCTGGCGGCCCAGCGACGGCACTTGGTGGATTTTCCAAAGCTCTACTAACACTTACCGCTCGCAACAATGGGGCTACCCGACTGATGTACCGGTACCTGGTGATTACGATAACGACAACAAGACCGACCTTGCTGTCTGGCGCCCTTCGAATGGTACTTGGTGGATTTTCCAAAGCTCTACTAACACCTACCGCTCCCAGCAGTGGGGTTACTCCACCGACAAACCTGTGCCTAGTGATTACGATAACGATGGTAAAACTGACATTGCCGTCTGGCGGCCTAGCGATGGCATTTGGTGGATTTTCCAAAGCTCTACCAACACCTATCGCTCCCAACAGTGGGGCTACTCCACCGACAAACCTGTGCCTGGTGATTACGACAACGACGGCAAAGCCGACATTGCGGTCTGGCGTCCATCAAACGGAACCTGGTGGATTTTCCAAAGCTCCACCAACACCTACACCACCCGTCAATGGGGCTATTCCACCGACATGCCGGTGCCAGGCGATTACGACAATGATAGCAAGTTTGACACCGCTGTGTGGCGACCATCTGATGGTACTTGGTGGATTTTCCAAAGCTCCACTAACACTTACCGCACCCAGCAGTGGGGCTTCAACAGCGACGTACCCGTACCTAGCAAGTAAACCGTTCGTGAAAGCGTGGATAAGTCATCTACTCTTTCACAAACGTTCTTTATTTCAGTGAAGCGCACCTTAACCCGAGTTCGACGTGAGTTCTATTGTTCAGTTCTTACGTCGGACTCGTATTTTTTTATCGGTTGCTTTGGTCACTTTCGTTCGCTAGCCTTTCCACCAAGTATGACTCATTCATCTGGAAACGCTTGGCTCACCTCGTATTTCAAAAAATATCGCGGATCGCTCGCGGCGGGCACGCTGTGCGTATTGATTGCGGTCGGGCTGGGCGTCGTGATGCCCAACGCCGTAGGCCGCGCGATTGACGATCTGTCAAAGCACGGCGTAACGCGCAGCAAGATTTTGTATTGGGTCGCCATCATCCTCAGCACGCAACTCATCAGCGGAGCCTTTCTCTTTCTGCAACGCCGCACGCTCATCAATATGTCGCGGTATATCGAATACGATTTTCGGCAAGATTTTTACGCCCACCTGCAAAAACTGCCGTTGCAATACTTTCAAGGCCAGCGCACGGGCGACTTGATGGCGCGTGCGACCAACGACCTCGGCGCGGTGCGGATGATCGCGGGGCCAGCGATTATGTATAGCGAGCAAACATTGTTTCGCCTGCTCATCATCGTGCCGCTGATGTTCACGATCAGCGTGAAACTCACCTTGCTGTTGCTCATCACGATGCCGATTGTTTCACTGACGGTGAAATACTTTGGGCAACAGATTCATACGCGCTTCGAGAAGATTCAGGAATTCTTTGCCGACATCACGGCGCGCGCGCAAGAGAACCTCACCGGCGTCCGCGTCATTCGCGCGTATGCGCAAGAGGAATCCGAAGAGCGCGAGTTCGCACGACTGAATCAGCAATACATCGAACGCAATCTCGATCTGGTGAAACTCTCGGCGGTGTTTCGTCCGCTGATGGCTTTCACGATTGGCTTGGCGCAAGTGGCAATTCTTTGGTACGGCGGACGCGAAACCGCGCGGGGTGCCATGACCGTAGGCCAATTCACCTCGTTCTTTCTTTATCTCGAACAACTCATCTGGCCGCTGATTGCGATGGGTTATGTGACGAACATGGTGCAACGCGGCACGGCCAGCCTGAAACGCATGCATGAAGTGATGGCAGTCGCGCCTGCGATTGCGGACAGCCAAGAAGGAGAGACGGCGAGACAGAGAGACATTCAGGGCAAGATTGAGTTTCGCGGGCTGTCGTTTCGTTATTCAGACGACGCACCTTATGTGTTACGCGACATCAATCTGGTGATCGAAGCAGGCCAGACCGTTGCGTTTATTGGTCGCACGGGTTCGGGCAAGTCTACGTTAATGAATCTGGTTCCGCGTTTGCTGGATGCCGCGCCCAATATGGTGCTGATTGACGATCAACCGATTCGCAACATTTCGTTGCAACAACTGCGCGCGAGCATTGGTTATGTTCCGCAAGAGACGTTCTTGTTCAGCGAGACGTTGGCCGAAAACATCAAGTTCGGAATTCACGACGGCGCGTCCGTCAACGTAGCTGATTCTGCGACCATTGCGGGCTTGGCTGATGACGTGAACGACTTTCCCAAGCAAGACGAAACCATTCTCGGCGAGCGCGGCATCACGTTGTCAGGCGGACAGAAACAACGCACGGCCATTGCACGCGCCATCATTCGCGCGCCGAAGATTTTAATTCTCGACGATGCGCTCTCGGCGGTTGATACTTATACCGAAGAAAAAATCCTCTCGCGTTTGCGCGGCACCATGCTCAGACGCACGGCGCTCATCGTCGCGCATCGCATCTCGACGGTGAAAGAAGCCGACCGGATTTGCGTGCTGGATGAAGGGCGCATCATCGAACGCGGCACGCACGAGGAGTTGATTCGATTGGGCGGAGCTTATGCCGATTTAGCTGAACGTCAGTTGTTGGAAGAAGAATTGGCAGCGGCGTAATTTTTTTTCAGTGCGTCTAAAAGCAAAAAGGTTGAGACAGCTAAAACTGCCTCAACCTTTTCTTTGCGTTAGCGAATGGGCGCAACAGGATTTGAACCTGTGACTTCTGCCGTGTGAAGACAGCACTCTACCGCTGAGTTATGCGCCCAGGTTGTCAATGTTTCGCTTCTCGAAGCGGCCTCTCAAAGTGGGAAGATGCTAACAAAGCGATTGCGTAAGCGTCAAACAGATGACGTGGCCGAGAAGTAGCCTGATAAAGCGTGATGAGCAATGCACTCCAACAACAATTCAACGAAGCGCTCGACGCGCTGATCGCACAGGTCAAAACTGACCGCACCATTCTCGCGGCGATGCTGTGCGGCAGTCTGTCGCACGACGCGGTGTGGGCGAAATCGGATGTTGATCTAGTGCTTGTGACAACAGACGACAAGCCAACTCACAGTGATGGGCTGGCGCTCTATGCCGATGGCGTCAACGTACACGCCTTGCTGATGTCACGCGCGCAATTTCGCCAAACGGTCGAAGGCTCGCTCAGCCAGTCGTTCATGCATTCGTTTCTGGCGAAAGGGCGCTTGCTTTATTCGCACGACCCAATGATTGCCGCGCTGTGCGAGCGGTTGGGGGAAATCGGCGAACGCGACAGCCAAGTGCAACTGCTGCGCGCGGCGACGAATGTCTTGCCGCCGCGTTATAAGGCGCATAAATTTTTCATCACGCGCGGCGATTTGGATTACACCGCGTTGTGGATACTTGCCACTGCGACTCCGCTTGCGCAGGTTGAAGTCATCAGCGCGCGCCAGTTGGTTGGCCGCGAAGTGATTCCGCAAGCACTGACACTCAATCCAGAGTTTTTCAAAACGATTTACGCCGATTTGCTCAACGCCAAAAAGACGCGCAAGAACGTCAAGGCGGCGCTCGACACGATTGACGCTTACGTCGCTGAACGCGCGCCACAGTTGTTTGCGCTCGTGCTTGAACACTTGCGCGATGTCGGCGAAGCGCGTTCTTGCACCGAGATCGAAGACCATTTCAAACGCAACTTCAACGTGGAAGGCGTAACCACAGCGTGCGAATACCTCGCCGATCAAGGCTGGCTGGGCAAAGTTGGTCTGCCCGCTCGATTAACCAAAAAGAGCAACGTGAGCGTGCAGGAACTCGCGTTCTTTTACAGTGAGTGAAAAGGCTCAACCCATGATTCAACCCGATGAACTAAAGAAAAATACGCCATTGCTCTGGTCAACGGGCAAAGGCACCGAGGTGTGGAAGCTGTTTTGCGCCTGCATCAGCGGCGACCTCAAAGCCGTCAAACGGCTGCTGAACCAAGACCCGTCATTGGCGCGGACGCATTACAACTATCGCACGCCGATCTATTTTGCCGTGCGCGAAAATCAAATCGCGGTCGCTCGATACTTGCTGGAAAAAGGCGCAGATCCGCTGAGTCTGGCAGTGAATGATAGCTTGCTCGAAATTTGCCGCGACCGTGGCTACGCCGAGATGGAGCAATTGCTCGCGGCCAATTTCGTGCAAACCAAAGGTTCATCGCCGCAAGGCAAGCCAGTGGCCGAAGCGATTCGCGCCCACGATCTGGCAAAGGTCAAAGCCTTGCTTGATGCGCAACCTGAACTGATTCACGCGGGCGACGAACACAGCAATCAGCCGATTCATTGGGCGACGATGACGCGGCAGCTTGACGTGATTGACGAATTGCTTGCGCGTGGAGCCGACCTCAACGCTGCGCGTTTTGACGGAGCGTGTTCGATTCATTTGTGCAATGGCGATTACCACTATCGCGGCTGGCGTGATGTGCCTGCTGATTGGCCGACTCCGCCGTCAGCGGTGCTGGCGCATCTGCGCAAACGTGGAGCTTACGTTGACATCAATACCGCCGCGAGCATCGGTGACATAAAGCGTGTGAAACAATTGCTCAAACGCGATCCGTCGTTGGCCCACAAGGTTGCTAAATATGTGACTTATTACGTTGGCTCTGGCACGCCGCTCAAAAACGCCGCAGCGCGCGGCCATATCGAAATCGTCAAGCTGTTGTTGAAATATGGTGCCGATCCCAACCTGCCCGAAGAAGGCATTGCCCCGCGCGGCCACGCCTTGCATTCAGCCGTCGTCAACGGTCACATCGAAATCGTAAAACTGCTGTTGGCACACGGCGCCTATCCCAACGTAGAGGTTGAAAGCTCGGCTGACACGTTAAGTGCCGCGCTCGCATCGGCTGGTTATTCGACTGCGTATAGCCAGGAGATGGTTGAATTGCTTTGTTCGCGCGGCGCGGCGCGGGGCGTGCATTTACTGGCTTATAGCAACGATATTCAGACAGCGGCGGCCGTGTTTGCGGCGAATCCCAAAATGGCAGACGACCCCGGCGCGCTCGCCAATGCCGCCGGAGAGGGCCACGAAGGTTTCATGCGTTTGATGTTGCGGTATTGTCCTGACCTGCCCGCGCGTGTGACGTTTCCCGCTTGGTCAGTCGGCGCGAAAACCCCTGCTTTGAATGAATTGCTTTTTGAGTACGGCATGAATCCGAGCCAGCCGAACTGGTTGCTCATCACGCCGCTGCATGAGTTCGCACGCAAAGGCAACGTTGCCCAAGCTCAACAATTCATGGCACACGGCGCAGATGTGAATGCGCGTGACGAAGACATTTGCTCTACGCCGCTGGGCTGGGCGGCGAAATACGGCCAGATGGCGATGGTAAAGCTGTTGTTGAAATACGGCGCGAAAACAAATATGAAAGATGATCCGGCGTGGGCTACGCCGCTGGCATGGGCGACGCGGCGCGGACACGCAAACATTGTCAAGCTGCTGAAACAGCACAAACCAAAAGCAAACCGAAAAAAGGTAAACGTATGACAAGTCGAGCATTTCAATTCGCTGTGTGCTGTCTGCTGTTGGCGATTTTCTTCATTCCCCAATTTGCGACAGGGCAACAATCGAACGTCCGAACTTTTATGAACGCCAAAGTCGGCGACGAACGCGACGTGAGCGGCATCAAGTTGCGTTGGTGTCCACCAGGACGTTTTGTGATGGGAAGCCCAACGAGTGAACCGCAACGCCGTGCTGATGAAACGCAAGTCGAAGTCAGGCTGACCCAAGGTTTCTGGATGGGCAAGTATGAAGTAACGCAAGGCCAATGGAAGCAACTCGTCGGCGCATTTCCGCGCGCGCAACCGCCCAATGAAGGCGACGATTTCCCCGTGGTCGAAGTCAATTTCATCGAAGCCGAAACCTTTTGCCAAAAGTTGACTGAACAAGGCCATCAATCAGGCGCGTTGCCGCGCGCTTGGAAAATCGCTTTGCCCACTGAGGCCCAATGGGAATATGCCTGTCGCGCCGGAACAACCACCGCCTTTGCCTTTGGTGAAACCATCAGCCTGCCACAAGCCAATATACGGGCGGACGATCTCCCACACGGAACCGCAGTCCCGCCGGGGCGCGGGCTTAACCGCGCAACGCCAGCCGGGAAATATCCGGCCAACGCCTGGGGCTTGCACGATATGCACGGCAATATCTTCGAGTGGTGCCGCGACTGGTATCACGCGCAATTGCCAGGGGGCGTTAATCCTGAATTAACGCAACCGGGTGTGATGAACCGCGACGGCACATACTCGCGCGTGCGCAAAGGCGGCGCGTGGAACGACGCGATGAAATATGTGCGGTCAGGGATGCGTTTGCGTTACGAACCAGAACGACGCTCTGACCACATCGGCTTTCGCGTGGTAGCGGTTCAGCAATAATTTTTCACCGACCAAAGATGAATACGATTTCAACTGCAACAGCGCGCCGCCTTTTTCTCGGCGCGCAAGGCTTGCTCGCTGACCCCGCGCGCCCAAAAAATAAAGATACGCGCACGGCGCTGGTCAAGCTGATTGAACAGATGGGCTTCGTGCAACTCGATTCGATCAATTACGTCGAGCGCGCGCATCACCTGACACTGGGCAGCCGATTGGATGATTATCGCCACGAACATTTCACGCACTTGCTCGAAACCGACCGTCACCTGTTTGAGCATTGGACGCACGATGCCTCGGCGATTCCGACCGCTTGGTTTGCGCATTGGAAGCCGCGCTTTACGCACTATGAAACGAAGCTGCAACAGGGTCGCTGGTGGGGTTCGCGGTTGGGCGAACGGCCTGAAAAAACGTTGTCTCAAGTGCGCGAACGCATCGCGCGCGAAGGGCCGCTGCGTTCGCAGGATTTCGAGCATGACCGCAAAGGCCAAGCGGCGGGCTGGTGGGACTGGAAGCCGCAAAAGGCTGCGCTCGAATATCTTTGGTTCAGTGGCGAACTGATGGTGACGCGGCGAGAGAAATTTCAAAAGGTTTATGATTTAACCGAACGGGTGCTGCCTCATTGCGCTGCGCTCGCACAGCCTTCAGAAGCCGAGCATATCGAATGGGCGTGCCGCACAGCGTTTGAGCGATTGGTGATCGCTACGCCCAAAGAGGTCGCTGAATTTTGGCGAGCCATCACGCTCGTGCAAGCGCGGCAATGGTGTGCGCAAGCGGCAAAATCTGGCGAGGTCGTGGCGGTGACGGTTGAATCCGCCAATGGCGAAAAGCCGCGTCCGAGCTTTGCCCTCAACGATTGGCAAGCGCGTTTGCGCAAGTTGCCTGATGCGCCTGAGCGGATGCGTTTGCTCTCGCCTTTCGATCCGGTGATTCGTGATCGCGCGCGGGCGGCGCGGCTGTTCAATTTCGACTATCGCTTTGAAGCCTTCGTGCCGGAACCGAAGCGGCAATATGGCTATTACGTATTGCCGATCCTGGAAGGCGAACAACTGGTAGGACGCATTGATCCGAAGTTTCACCGCGAACGCGATACGTTGGAAGTGCGCAAGGTGTATTGGGAACCTTCGGTCAAAGTAACCAAAGCGCGCCGGAAAAAATTAGACGAAGCCTTGATGCGGCTGGCGAATCTGATCGGTGCAACCAACGTGGAGGTGAAGAAGTGATGCGGAGTGCAGTCGGCTTGCCGCCGTTTTCCGTTCGCAACACAATACTGCTGCTTTACCTCGAATCGTTGCGCCTCGAATTTTCCGTTATGGCTCGAATAGGTTCGATAGCAAACGCAATGGGGCGGCGAGCCGACCGCACTCCAAAAAATATGCAATACCAACTCAATTGGGAGGCTTTTATGCAATGGCAATCGTGACCGGGATGCGTCTCGGCGCTTATGAAATCAGCGCGCCGCTGGGCAAAGGCGGCATGGGCGAAGTCTGGCGCGCGCGCGATACGCGGCTCGACCGCGAAGTCGCCATCAAAGTTTTGCCCGCCGACTTTGCCCACGACGCCGACCGCTTGAAACGTTTCGAGCAGGAAGCGCGCGCTACGTCGGCGTTGAATCACCCGAACATCCTGACCGTTTACGACATCGGCACTCACGAGGGCGCTCCTTTCATCGTCGCCGAATTGCTGGAAGGCGAAGAACTGCGCGCGCAACTCGAACAAGGCGCGCTCACCTCCCGCAAGGCGATTGAATACGCCCAACAGATTGCCGCTGGTCTGGCTGCCGCACACGAGAAAGGCATCGTGCATCGTGACCTGAAACCTGAAAACCTGTTTGTCACCAAAGACGGGCGCGTTAAGATTCTGGATTTCGGCTTGGCGAAACTGAAGCCGCAGAAGTTCAGCGGCGGCGTAGATTCAGAAGCAGAAACGCTGAAGCCGCTCACCAATCCCGGTGTGATTATGGGTACGGTCGGCTATATGTCGCCGGAGCAGGTGCGCGGGCAAGAGGCGGATCATCGCGCGGACATCTTCAGCTTTGGGATGATTTTGTATGAGATGTTGAGCGGCAAGCGCGCTTTCAGCGGCACGTCGGTGGCGGATGTGATGAGCGCGATTCTGAAGGAAGACCCGCCGGAGTTGAGCCAGACGAATGCGAAGATCAGCCCCGCGCTCGATAAGATTGTACAGCGGTGTTTGGAGAAGAAGCCGGAACATCGGTTCCATTCGGCGCACGATATGGGCTTTGCGCTCGAAGCGGTTTCAACCCTTACAAACTCATCCGGCGCGAACTTGACCGAAGCGGCGAAGACGCTGGAATCATCGGCGATGACAAAACGCAGCGGCTGGCGTGAGCGCATCGCATGGATTGTTGCAGGCATAACAACATTGGCGTTGCTCGCACTCGGCGTAGCGTATGTCCGGCGTCCGGCGCTGGACGCGGAACCGCTGCGGTTTGCGATCAACCCACCGGAGAAAGCGAAGCTCTTTGACTGGCCGGCGATTTCGCCGGATGGGCGCACGCTGGCTTTTATTGCGGAAGTGGATGGCAAAACGCAACTCTGGGTGCGTCCGCTGGGCGCGACGACCGCCCGGCCATTGGTAGAAGTTCGAGATAACCTGCCAGCCCCGTTCTGGTCGCCGGATAGCCAGTTCATTGCCTATTTCGAGTTAAGCAAGCTGAAAAAGATTGCGTTGGCCGGGGGGACGCCCGAAAACTTGTGCGATTCGCCGTCTCAGGGCGGTGGCACGTGGAATCGTGAGGGGGTCATTCTGTTAGGGGGCGCGTTACTCGGCATCCGACGTGTCTCCGCAAACGGGGGAGCCGTCACCGCCATCACCAGCGTTGACACTGCGCGCGGGGACAGAGCTCATACTGTCCCAACCTTTCTGCCTGATGGGCATCACTTTCTTTATTACGTAACAAATCCCGACCCGGCGAAGAGAGGGATATATCTCACCTCACTGGAGGGTGGTGAAGCCAGACATCTTCTGTCGGTGGATGCCCGGAATGTTGGCGTAGCGCTCAATCCTGCGGATCAGCGCGCTGGTTACCTGACCTTTGTGCGGCAGGGGGAGTTGCTGGCGCAAGCTTTCGATTTCAGCCAGAACCAACTGGTGGGAAATCCCGTGCGGATCGCGGAGTACGTACCAGTCCCTTTGGAGATTGCTTAAAAAGTCAGCCGTGTTCAGAATTTGCGCCCAAACGTAATTTTTGTTGAACGCAAATCTTTTTGTTGAACGCAAATCTAAGGAGCATAAATGCTCAAAGCGAATTATGACCTCGAACTTTCAGACACGGA
>JANNUY010000320.1:0-1486 GCA_031414155.1 Acidobacteriota bacterium | reverse complement strand
TCGTTGTGCGCCTATTTCCCGGTTCTTTGTTCAGCCATTTTCTTGAAGCGTTCTTTCATCAGGTTGACGCGCATCTCGCCATGGGGATGGGTTTTGACGAGCTTTTCGAGGCTCGCCAGATATTGCGGGCCGAAAATCTGGCGCAGGTCTTCGATCATGCCGCCAAACTTGGCCCAAATGGCGAAGAACTCGCCATTCGTATCGTAAAACAATTCCTTATCAATCGCGCCGTGATTGACCATCGCCGAAGCCATGTCCCAATAGCTCGTCGCCTGACGAAAATAAGCGTTCAGTTCCGGCTGGCTGCGATTGGCGAAAAGTGCCTGTACGTCTGTGATGTCTTTCGGAAAAAATTCCATCATCACGAAATTACGCGCCTTGCGCATCGTCGCTTCGGTGCGCAATTCGTAAAGTCTCAAAATCAATTCTGCATCGGTGGCTGTTGCCATTAGTTAATTCCCTCTCTGTGCTTGTTGAAGATAGATCAGCCACGAATGCTCACGAATTTCTAAGAATGGTTTTCTCATTCGTGAAAATTTGTGTGCATTCGTGGCTGAAAGTTTTATTTCATAGAGACGGCGGTGTTGCCGACGCCTTCGAGATTGAGTTTCAGGTTCCAGTTTTGTTGCGACTTCATCATCTGATCCCATGTGATTTCTTTGCCGCTGTATGCCGCCATTCGTCCCAAAATCGTGGTCAGCGTCGTCTCAGCGCCTTGTTCGGTCTGGTTGTCGAAGTTGCCCGATTTGATGCTGGCGACCATGGCCTGCATCTTGGCGATGTTCGCTTGATTCAGGTCTACCGGGCCGTTGTAAGTCACGATGCCCTGATCTTTGTTCGAGATGATTTTCGCCGGGCCGCTTTGCAACATATCGGCGACACCCAGCGAACCGAAGAAACGCTCGCCCGATTGGCGATAGCCTTTGTTCTTGAACTGGTTCGAGTTGAAGCTGATATGCACGTCGCCGGGATAGGTATAGGTCAGAATGAAATGGTCGCTGCACAAATACTCATTCGGCACACCTACGACTGGTTCTTTGCGCAAGCCGCGCCCCGTTGTGCCTACGGCTTTGATCGGATGCGATTTCATCGCCCAGTTCACGATGTCCAGAATATGAATGTTTTGCTCGACGATGATGTCGCCTGAGAGCGCCCTGTCGAATACCCAGTTGCGCAAGCGGTTTTCGAGATTGCTCAAGCCTGCTTTCTCGCGGCGGTCGAGATCGTTGGTGTAGTAATAAGTCTGCCCCAACACAATGTCGCCGATTTCGCCTGCGTGAATCTTTTCGATCACCGTTTTATATCCGGTGTCATAACGTTTCTGAAAGCCTACGTGAATGCAGAGCTTGCCTTGCGCTTGCTTGCCCACCTTGATGACGCGCTGCGCTCCGGCCACATCGGACGAGACGGGTTTTTCGAGATAAACGTGCTTGCCAGCGGCCACGGCGGCTTCGAGGTGTTCGGGATGAAAGTAAGGCGGACTGGT
>JANNUY010000319.1:0-4033 GCA_031414155.1 Acidobacteriota bacterium | reverse complement strand
CCAACATTCTGGCTTGCATATCGCCCTCATCGAACCCGAAATTCCGCCCAACACCGGCAACATCGTGCGGCTGTGCGCCGCGACGTATGCGACCTTGCATCTCGTCGGCAAGCTCGGTTTTCGTATTGACGAAAAAGCCGTACGCCGTGCAGGGTTGGATTATTGGGATGAAGTCGAGTTGCATCACCATTACACGTTGGCGGCGTTTCGACAGGCTTTGCCCACCAGCCGGTTGGTGTTGGTCGAAACGGGAGCGAAACAGGCTTACACCGATTGGCAATTTCAGCCGCAGGATTGTTTGGTGTTTGGACGTGAGACTTTGGGGTTGCCGCCTGAATTCGTAGCCGAGCATTACGAAAACTCGCTTTTCATTCCGATGCCGAACCCGCGTGTGCGTTCACTGAATCTGGCGAACTCAGTCAGCCTGGTGCTTTATGAAGCGATAAGACAGTTGAAAGTGCTGAGTGCTGAGTGCTGAGTGCTGAGTGCTGAGTGCTGAGTGCTGAGTGCTGAGTGCTAGGTATAACGTTGAGGCCCGGCTATCTCAGTACTTTCTACTCAGCACTCAGCACTTGGTATTACGTTTTGATGTGATAAACCTTGATCTTGCTGTTGAGCGTAGTGTTGTTCATGCCCAACAGTTTGGCGGCTTTGCTTTGATGGTTATTGGTGATGTCGAGCGCGCGGCGGATGAGTTCGATCTCGAAGCGCGAGACTTCGTCGTAAAACGCAATGCCGCGTTCGATGTCGAGCGAGCCAGCCATGTCCGACGTACCCGAACCAGCGTTCAGTCGCGCTTGCGGATTGGTGACTTCCTCGCGCAACACGTCGAGCGAGAGTTCGTTGGTGCGGGCGATGATGACGGCGCGTTCGATGGACGATTCGAGTTCGCGCACGTTGCCGGGCCACGGATAGGCTTCGAGCGCGCGCAGCACTTCGGGCGCGATTTGCTCACCAATCTGGCGATTATTTTCGGCGTTATATTTGCGAATGAAATGTTGCGCGAGCGGCAAAATATCGGTCTTGCGTTCGCGCAGCGGTGGCAGATGAATGTTGATGACGTTGAGGCGATAGAACAGGTCTTCGCGGAACTCGCCAGACTTCACGGCTTGCTGCAAGTTCGTGTTGGTCGCCGCAATAATACGCACATCCACCTTGCGCGGTTGTGTATCGCCCAACGGCGTGAACTCGCGCTCTTGAATCACGCGCAACAACCGCGCCTGCGTCTCAGGTGGAATCGTGCTGATTTCGTCGAGAAAGATCGAGCCGTTGTCGGCGACTTCAAACAAACCTTTTTTGGCCGCAATCGCACCGGTGAAAGCGCCGCGCGTGTGGCCGAACAATTCTGACTCAAGCAACTCAGAAGGAATATTGCTGCAATTCACGGCGACGAACTGGCCGGACTCGGCGCGTGGGCTGGAAAAGTGAATAGCGCGCGCTACGACCTCCTTGCCGGTGCCTGATTCGCCCGTAATCAAAATCGTCGAACGCGCGGGCGCGACCTGTTCGATCAAATCATAGACTTCACGAATCGCGGGCGAGCCGCCGACGATCATGCTTTTATCCGCCGATGTCTTGAGCGTACGGCGCAAAACGCGGCGCTCTTCTTCGCCGCGGCGGCGCGCAATGGCGGCGGCGACGGTCTTCAAAATCTGCTGATTGTCGAAAGGCTTGCGAATGCAATTGAACGCGCCCAACTGCCACGCGGCGATGGCGGTGTCGAAAGTCGCATACGCCGTAACCATCATCACGACGGCTTCGCGGTCGAGCTTGATGATTTCTTCGAGCGTACGCAAACCGCCGATGCCGGGCATCGAAACGTCGAGCAGATAAGCGTCATATTGCCGTTCGGCGAGTTTCGCTAATCCTTCTTCGCCGGTCTTGGCGATGTCTACGCGATAGCCTTCGGCGGAAAGCAGACTTTCCAACACGTCGCGCATCACTTCTTCGTCGTCAATTACGAGTACGGTTCCTTTTTTTGCCATAGCCAAAAGGTATCACAGCGCGGGCTTTTCTGGCAGGGGTAGTCGTGGCTTATACTACCGCGCAGTTCACACGGGCGAGTTCTTCGCCATCATCTTGAATGGAGCAAAAACATTTTGAATAAGTTTCGCTATGCAATTTTACTGGCATTGACGTTGTGTGTTACCGCGTATTCCCAAGTGCATAACACCTCGCCATCGAGCTACGTGCCGCAGCGCGTTTATGACGCGAAGACGAAAAAGTTCGGCGACTTTGAAACGATGCTAGCTGAACTAGCGCGCGCTGAAATTGTGTTTGTCGGCGAACAGCACGACGACGCGAATACGCATCGGCTGGAGCGTGCCATTCTCGAAGGGCTAATGCGGCGGCAGCGTTCGGTGACGGTGGCGTTTGAGATGTTCGAGCGCGACACGCAAAATTTCGTCAACGAATACCTTGCGGGCAATGTGACGGAAGAAGGCTTCTTAAAAATTTCGCGCCCGTGGCCGAATTATGCAAAGGACTATCGCCCGTTGCTCGAACTCGCCAAAGCCCATCAATGGCGCGTCATCGCGGGCAACGTACCGCGCCGCCACGCGTCGCTGGTTTCTAAAAGCGGCTTGAAAGGGTTGGATACCTTATCGGCTGACGAACGCAAATACGTCGCAGCGGAACAGCAATGCCCGATGGACGATTATTTCAAACGCTTTGCCGAAGCGATGACGGCGCATCCGGCTGATGATGCGAACGCCAAGAAAGACGATTCGCCCGAAGCCAAAAAGAAAGCCGAAGAAGAAGCTGCCCAAATGGCCGTAAAGATGAAAGCGATGACTGAACGTTTTTATCAGGCGCAATGCGTCAAAGACGAAACGATGGCGGAGTCGTTAGCGAATGCCTATAACGAAGCCACCGCGAACAAGCCGGTCATCGTGCATTTCAACGGTGCATTTCACAGCGATTACAAATTGGGTACGACAGCGCGTACGGTGCGGCGTTTGCCCAAAGCCAACGTCAAAGTGGTTTCTATCGTACCGCTCGAAAACCTCGACGCGATCAATGTGGATGAATATCGCAAGCGCGGCGATTACGTCGTGTTTACTTTCAAACCTCGCAAAGTAGAGAAACCGGTGGAGCAAAAATAGTTTCGCCACGAATTTTCACGAATAGTTATGAGAAGAACTTTTTGTACACTGAGTCTGATGTTGTTGGCAGCGGCTTCTGTCTTTGCGCAACGCGAACGTCCGATTCCGCGCGAAGAGATGCTGACGATTGATGAATACGATCCGAAATCTACGCTGACCGTGCCGGAACACAAACCGACCCGCGCGAAGTTCCCGATGATTGATATTCACAGTCATCAGGCGCTGACTGACCCCGAAAAAATTGACAAGCTCGTCAAAGAAATGGACGAGATCAACTTGCAATTGATGGTCAACCTCAGTGGCGGTTCGGGCGAACGGTTGAAAGCACTCGTCACCGCGATGAAAGGCCGCTATCCAAAACGCTTCATCGTTTTTGCCAACATTGATTGGCGCGACATTGACGAGCCGGGCTTTGGCAAACGGGCGGCTGCGCGTTTAGCCGAAGACGTGAAGAGCGGTGCGCAGGGCTTGAAGATTTTCAAGAACCTCGGCATGGATTTGAAATACAAAACCGGCGAGCGCGTGAAAGTTGACGATCCTGAACTCGATCCGATTTGGGACAAATGCGCTGAACTCAACTTGCCGATTTTGATTCACATTGCCGAACCGTCAGCGTTTTTCGATCCGTTGGATAAAGACAACGAACGCTGGCTGGAGCTCAAACAGTTTCCCGGTCGCGGGCGTCCGCCGGAGCGTTACCCGAAGTTTGAAACGCTGATGACTGAGCGCGATAACGTGATTGCCAAACATCCGAAAACCAAGTTTGTTTTCGCGCACTTGGCTTATCACGGCAACGACCTCGCGCGTTTGGGGCGGATGTTCGACAAGTACCCCAACTTTAACGTAGACGTGGCCGCCGTCCTCGCCGAGATTGGCCGTCAGCCTTATACGGCGCGCGACTTTTTCATCAAGTATCAAGACCGGCTGGT
>JANNUY010000318.1:0-2978 GCA_031414155.1 Acidobacteriota bacterium | reverse complement strand
CGTGGCTCTCGCGTTTAGTCCGACGCAGAAGCCACGCAACCTCGGCAGGTTGCCCTACCTCAGCGAGCAGTTATTTTCTATGCACAAGTTTGCGCACGTCACGATTGTCGGTTGCGGATTGTTAGGCGGTTCTTTTGCGTTGGCCTTGCGGCGCAGCGGATTCACGGGGCGCATCACGGCTTGCGGCGGCAAGCGTTCGCCGCAACTCGCGGTTGAGCGCGGTGTTGCCAATGCGCTCGAAACCAGCTTTGGTACAAACCAACCTTGCGAAGCCGATCTCATCTTCCTCGCCGCGCCGATTGGTGGCATTCTCGACTTCCTGAAAACCAAAGGGCACTTGCTCAAAGCGGGCGCGTTAGTGACGGATGCAGGCAGTACGAAAGTCGAAATCTGCCGCGTCGCCCGCGCATCATTGCCTGCGCACGTTGGCTTTATCGGCGGGCATCCGATGGCGGGCAGTGAACACACGGGCGTTGAATTTGCGACGGCGCATTTGTTTGAACGCGCTACGTGGGCCCTGATGTGGGGTGAGAAGACGGAAGAGCATACTGCGAGCGCGGAACAGTTCGCGGCGTTGCACGAATTGATTGTGAGCTTCGGCGCGCGCGCTTTGGTGACGACGCCTGAGCAACACGATGCGGCAGTGGCGCTTATCAGTCACTTGCCGCAATTGCTGGCTTCGACATTGGCGACGTTGCTGGATGGCGAACACGATGGCCCAATTGGACGAAATGCTGCCGAACGCGCATTGGCGCAACAATTGGCGGCGACCGGTTGGCGCGATATGACACGACTGGCGGGCAGTTCGTTCAGCGTATGGCGCGACATCGTGATGACGAATCAACCGAACATCGCGCAAGCTTTGGGTGCGATGATCGCTGAGTTGCAGGATTTGCAGGAAGCGTTAGCGCAACGCGATTTCAACGCGGTGCAAGACCTATTCATCCAGGCGAATCAATCCGTCGCTGAACACCGCGCGACGCAATATAAAACCTTCGAAAGAGTGAAATAGCCTTTTACGAAGTGAAGCCTGCCGCATAAGATTGCCGTCAGCTTGTCATACCAATTTTATTTTGAGGAATTTTGATGAATCTGTTTGAAGAACTTTCATGGCGTGGACTGGTTCACGACCAGACCGGCGAAATCGCCGAGGCTTTAGCGAATGAAAAACTCACGGCTTACATTGGCTTTGACCCAACGGCGGCCAGCCTGCACGTAGGTTCGCTGCTGCCTATGATGGCATTGGCGCGGTTGCAACGCTTCGGTCATTCGCCCATTGCGATTGCGGGCGGCGGCACAGGGATGATCGGCGACCCCAGCGGCAAGACCAAAGAACGGCAATTGCTCACCAGCGAACAAGTCGAAGCCAATCTAGTAGGCATTAAAGAACAACTCAGCCGCGTGTTGGATTTTGAAACCAAAACCAATCCCGCGCGCATCATCAACAATGCCGATTGGCTCTCGCCGATCACGATGATCGAATTCATGCGCGACGTAGGGAAGCATTTCACGGTCAATTCGATGCTCGCTAAAGAATCAATCAAGCGGCGACTCGAATCAGCCGACGGCATTTCGTTTACCGAATTCACTTATCCGCTGTTGCAGGCATACGACTTTTTGGTGCTTTACGATAAATATAAATGCACCTTGCAACTCGGCGGCAGCGATCAATGGGGCAACATCCTCGCGGGCGTTGATTTGGTTCGGCGGTTGCGCGCAGGCAAAGCACACGGACTGACTATGCCGCTCGTGACTACGTCGGCGGGCGTCAAATTCGGCAAGACCGAAGCGGGCGCGGTGTGGCTTGATGCCAACCTGACTTCGCCCTATCGGTTCTATCAGTTCTGGCTTAACACCGATGACCGCGACGCGGTGAATTACTTGAATTACTTCACTTGGCTCACGCGCGAACAAATCGCCGAACTCATCGAGAGTCTGCAAACACAGCCCGAAAAGCGCGAAGCTCAACGCACACTCGCCCGCGAAGTGACGCAACTCGTGCATGGTGAAGCGGCGTTGCAAGGCGCGTTGCAAGCCTCGGAAGTTTTGTTTGGCAAAGAGTTGACCGGCTTGAGCGCCAGCGACCTGCTCGACATTTTCAATGAAGTGCCTTCGACTGAATTGGCTGGCGCGCAACTGGCGGAACGTCCGCTGCCGTTGGCAGAATTGCTCGTTACGACCGGCGTCGCGCCTTCTAAAAACGAAGCGAAGAAGTTGTTGCAAGGCAATGGCATTTGCGTGAACAACGTGCGCGTGAGCGAAGTGCAACGCACGATTACGGCGGAAGATTTCATTGACCAACAAGTGCTGGTCTTGCGCAAAGGCGCAAAGACCTATCACGTCGTCAGATTGCTGGCGGAATAGCTTGTGGAGTGCGGTCGGCTTGCCGCCGCTTTGGCGTTAGTGTTCGAACGATCTGGGGTTAAGCGGGAGTCTCGCGCTACGAACGGAAAGCGGCGTCGAGCCGACCGCACTCCATATTTAGTGTCTCGCGCTACGAACGGGAAGCGGCGGCGAGCCGACCACACTCCACATTCATTCCGGCAAACCCATCCGTTTCAGCAAATCCTTGAAATGCGGGTCGTCGCGGAGCGGATCCATGAACGGGTCTAGTTTTATTCGGGGTAAGAAAAAATCCTTGCCTGCAAAAGCCTTCTCCAATTCGGCGAAGGCTTTATCCTTGTCGCCGAGTGCGGCATAAATACTTGCAGTATATACAGTCCTGACATACCTCGTTTTTGCTAATTCTCTGAACTGGTCAAGATATTGTTCGGCCTCTCGCTTGCGACCCGACTTGGCGTAGGCAAGCCCAACAATCGCAAGGTCTTCTTGCGATTGTTGAGATGTTTTTAAGCCTTCTTCCGCGAGTGCTATCGCGTCATCGTATCTTCCAAGTGCTATGTATGTATAACCAAGATATTGCCGTCCAAATCTAAAATGCGGATCAAGGTCATAAGTTTTCTTTCCCTGTTCCAACG
>JANNUY010000317.1:0-1863 GCA_031414155.1 Acidobacteriota bacterium | reverse complement strand
CAACACTGGCGCGTTCTTTGAGAACCCTACGCTGTGCGCGGCGGTAGATGCGGGCAAGGCTTCGGCGCTGCATCTGTTCGGACTGGTTTCTGACGGCGGCGTACACTCGATTGATACGCACCTCATAGCTTTGTTGCAGATGGCGAAACAGCGCGGCGTCATCAACGTATTCGTTCACGCTTTCACCGACGGACGCGACACCGCGCCGAAATCGGGCAAAAGGTATGTCGGCGCGCCGCTCGACCAGATGAAAGAGATTGGCGTAGGTAAAGTCGCCAGCATCATCGGACGCTATTACGCGATGGATCGTGACAATCGCTGGGAACGCATACAGCTTGCTTACGACTTGCTGACCGCTGGCAAAGGCGCAGCGTTCACCGATCCGCTCGCCGCGTTGCAAGCCTCTTACGACGCAGGGCAGACCGACGAATTCGTCAACCCCGTCGTTATTACCAACGCTGACGGCTCGCCCGTGGCTACGGTTAAGCCGAATGACTCGGTGATCTTTTTCAACTATCGCGCCGACCGCGCACGCCAACTGACGCGCGCTTTCACGGGCTTGAATTTTGATGGTTTTGCACGCGAACTGATGCAGCCGTTGCATTACGCGACGTTCACGCGCTACGACCGGTCGTTCACTACACCGATTGTTTTTCCGCCGAATTCGCTGTCACAGATTTTGGCTGACGTATTCGCCCAGCAAGGCATCAACAACTTGCGCATCGCTGAGACTGAGAAATACGCGCACGTCACTTACTTTTTCAACGGCGGCATCGAAGCTCCCTTCGCGCACGAAACCCGCCAACTCGTGCCTTCGCCGAAAGTGGCGACGTATGATTTGCAACCCGAAATGTCGGCTTACACCGTCGCCGAAAAAATCTGCCAGTCGCTCGATGAAGCTGAGATGGACGCATACATCATCAACTTCGCCAACGCCGATATGGTGGGGCATACGGGCAAACTCGACGCTGCGATTCAAGCCGTCGAACACCTCGACAAATGCCTCGGCTGGGTCGTAGGCAGCATCGAACGCCTCGGCGGCGCGGCGCTCATCACTGCCGATCACGGCAATTGCGAACAGATGTTAGACCCAGAAACCGGCGGCCCGCATACGGCGCATACCAATAACCCCGTACCGTTCATCGTCTGCGATAAGTCGTTCAAAGGTTCGCTGCGCCCAGGCGGCGCGCTCGAAGACGTAGCGCCCACCATGCTCGAATTGCTGGGCGTGCCTCAACCGGCTGAAATGTCGGGCAAGAGTTTGTTGGCGCATGCGGAAGCGGCGGCGGCTTGAATTGATGTTCGGCTTCTTTATGTACCTCGAACGATGTACCTCGAACGTTGCAAAGACCAAAAGTCAAAGTCGCTTGATGAGTTCTATTCACAGGTTAGCCAGATGAATAACTCCATTAGTTGTGACGAGGACAAGACTATGCTGGCTCTTATCACGCGGTTACGAGGGTTACCAATGGATCGCCGGGTTTATGGGCTGATATCGCATCATCGCCTTTGCCTGCTTGCAGAAGATAACTATCGGTCTCCGTGGTTTGTTATTATTGCGACACTTGCCAGGGGCGAATATTTTATCGAGTATTTAATGCCTGCTTACCTTGCCCCGTGGTCAGGGGCTTACGTCAAGGGGCAAGCGCACTCAGAAGACGATGCGGTGCAAATGATTGTGACGGCAATGGAAAAATCTGAGGGGTGGAAAGGTACTGATGACTCCCCTAACAATCAGCGAACAATCAATGTTAACGTTCACTGTGAAAACAATTAGAACCAGCCGAGTGATGAAGATCGTCTTACACCACACAGAAAGCTATTTCCCGACGATTGATTTAGGAGGTAAACGATGAGTACACC
>JANNUY010000316.1:0-14576 GCA_031414155.1 Acidobacteriota bacterium | reverse complement strand
GCGGAACCGCCCACGTCGCCACCAACGCAAAATCATTTTGATTGTGGTTGGTGTCTTGCGGCGCTCCGCCGTTCGTCGCCGATTTGCGCACCCAGGCGTGCTGAACCGCAGGCGCACCCAGCGCCGCGACCGGCGTGCCTTCGCTGAATTGCGTTTGCCCGCTGCGTTGCACGTCAGTCGTACCGACGGCGTCGAATAATACAGCGTTTGCGGCGTCGCACAGCAATACGCCACCCAACCAGCCTGCGATAGCCGAAGCCGGAGCCGTGTCATCCGCAGGGACTGACGTGAACGAATAATCGGCTCCGGCAATGAGGTAATAACCGCGCGGCTGAATGGTGCGATTGGGTGTCAACGCGACGAAACCGGTTTGATTGCCTGCGGCATTGACCCAATTCAGTTTCAGCCCCGTCGTAGAAATCGGCTGCGCGGTGTTGTTATAAAGCTCGACGTACCAGTCATCCACGCCGTTCGGCCCGCTGAACCGAAATTCATTGACCAATAACGTGGCGGGCGTGTTGCTCACCGTGAGCGTCGCCGAGGTTGAAGTCACTGCGTTGCAAGCAGTCGTGACCACGACATCGTATGAACCCGCGCTCGCCGCCGTGACGCCGTTGAGTATCAGCGTGGCCGTTTGTGCGCCGCTGAGATTGGTTGAGTTCGTCAACGCTACGCCGCCTTTGCGCCATTGGTAGCTCATGCCAACTCCGTTGGCGACTACCGAAAAACTGGCGTTGGCATTGGCTGACACGGTGCGCGGTTGTGGCGGCGTAGTGATAGTGAGCGGCACACAAACGACGTTGAACGAAAAGCTCACATCGCGCGTTGCACCGCAATTGTCAGTCGCCCGCATCGTGATCGTATGCAATCCGATCGGCGCAATGTTGGTGAACGCGACGACGCCCGCCGCATTCACGGCGATGCCGCCGGTGTATGTGCCTTTGTTCAGTACCGCGAGGCTGGCGACACTGCCGTTATCTGTCGGCGGTGGGATGGCTGGGAGGTTCAAAGCCAAATTGGCAAAACCCGTAGCCAGCGTGGGGTAATCCAACGCGGGCGGCGTATTCGCCGTGACATTCACGACCAATATCGCGGTCGCCGTTAGGCTGTCACCGTCGGTCACTTGCAGCACGAGGTTGTTCGTTCCCACCGTCGCGTTACAAGCCGCTGTGACCTCCGCCGTAATCGTGCCGTTGGCGTTGACGAGATTGGCGACAGTGAGGCCTGCCGGAATCGTCGTCGCCGTCACCGTCAGCGCGCCTGCCGCTGTGCGATCATCGCTGACCGTCGCCAGCACGGCGTTCGCGGCGGCAGAGCCTTGCTGACGGGTCAGCGTGGGAGAAGCTGTGATTGAAGGAGGAATGAGGTTGCAACTTGCCAGCAAGACGTTGACTTTGTTCGTCGTCGGATTGGCTAAGGCGAAATCCAGCTTGCCGTCGCCGTTGAAATCGCCCGTCACGATGGATGTCCAATCGCCTGTGAGCGCGACGCTGGGGCCGTTGGTGAATCCGCCGAGTCCGTCGCCGAAACGAATGAGAACGTTGCTTGTCGCGGCGCGCAAGGTTTGCCCGGCGAAACTGAGTTCAATCGCGCCGGTAAAATTGCCCAGACCATCGCCCAACCGAATCGAAACCGTATTCGCCGCGTTCACTGAAGCCAGATCGAGTTTGCCGTCACCGTTGAAATCGCCCGTCGTTAAAGCCAGTGCAGCGGCGCTGACACCGCCCGGCGTAGCGCGAATGGTGCCGGTATAAGTGCCCTTGCTGAGGACGGCTACACTCAATTGCGTTGGATTGGTATCAGAGGCCAGTTGGGTCGGAACAATCGCCGCCGAATCTCCCAGATAGACCACATGAGGCGTCGTCTGATAAGCCAGCGTGGGCGGCGTATTCGCTGTGACATTCACCACGAAGTTCGCCGTCGCCGTTGCGCCGCCGCCATCCGTGACCGTGAGCGTCACTGCGTTATTGCCCAGCGCCGCGTTGCATGTCGCCGCGACCTCCGCCGAAATCGTGCCGTTCGTATTGGTGAAGTTCGTGAGCGAAATTCCCGCAGGTATATTTGAAGCACTAACGGTCAGTGTTCCGGCGGCGAATTCAGCATCACCCACGACGGCAATGGCATCTCGCACGGCAAGCCCGCCTGATTGTCTTGCCAGCCCCGCAGGCGTGGCGATGGTGGGAGGAGTGTTCGGCGTACAGGTATTCAGCCAGATATGCATCGTGCCATTCCAATAATCTCCGCTGACAAAATCGGGCTTGCCATCCTGATTGAACTCGCCCGCAGCGAACGAATAGCTCCAACCGTCAGCCGCGCTCGCCGCATAAGGGCCGAGGGTGCCGTCGCCGCTGCCGCGCAAAATGTGTATCTGACTTTCTGCCTGGGTGAAGATCAGCGTACCCAAATCAGGCACGCCGTCATTGTCGAAATCGCGCATCACCAAATCTATGGCGAGGTCGGCGGTCTGCACCAGCTTGACCGTATATCCGCCCGCGCTGTCGTTGAGCATGATGGCGATGCCGGTGATGGTGCCGCTGACATATCTGCCTGCTACGGCAATGTCTGTGCGCCCGTCACGATTGAAATCGCCCGTCACAATGGCGCGAGTGTCAGCCGCTCCGACAGCGGCAAGGCGGGTGAAAGCGCCCGTGCCCTGGCCTTGCAGAAACTCTACGCCGTTGGTCGAAGTCACGACGAGGTCGCGCTTGCCGTCGTTATTAAAATCGTGCGGAGCCGCAAATTTATTGAGATTGGTGCCGCTGCTGAGTGAGATCGGCGAGCCAGACGCAGGGGCAAACAGCGAGGCGCTGCCCGCCGGAGTGCGCAACTGTACTTCCAGCTTGCCGAACTTGTCGGTGAAGGCCACGTCTAACCGGTTGTCACCATTCAGGTCAGTCACCAGCAGGTTCACTGGAATCGTGTTGATGTCAGCCGCTGAGTTGGGTGTTTCAGTGAATTTGCCGGTTCCATCGCCCCCACAGAATAGATAACAACGTCGTTGCATAAGCCGCTACCAAATCAGGCTTGCCATCGTTGTTAAAATCGCCCACCGCAATCGTGCCGGGACTGCCAACACTGACCGAAGCCGCCGGGCCATTGATAAACCCGCCCGTTCCATTGCCCAGTTTCACGACCAGCGGATTGTCATCCAGGTCGGCGATTGCCAAATCGTCTTTGCCGTCCAGATTGAAATCGGCTACGACGATTTTGCCAGTGAGGCCGTCAGTGAGTTTGAATAACCCTTGATTGGTGCAGAACCAAAAGTTCGCGGCGCGATCTTGCCAGAAGGCGTAAAAAGTCGGCTCCGTGGCGGCTGCATACGCGGCTTGAAATTGCGCATTCGCAAACGGCTCAAAGCGTCCGTTGCTGATGCGCGACGCCTCGCCTTTCGAGCCAATCCACAGCACGCCTTGCGGGTCTTCGTAAAGGGCTTCGATGCCGCGTCGGCTGGCCTGCTCGCTCACGGGAAAGCTCGTCAACTTTCCTTCGGCAAAGCGTGTGAGCAAATACGAACCAATCAAAATGCTGCCGTCGCGTTGCTGCAAAATCGGATTGACGACTTTATTCGGCAAGCCTTCCGCCGTAGATAACGTCGTGATGGCTTGCTTGGTGATGCGCGTTAAACCGTGCGGCGTACCGGCCCAGACGAGGCCTTCGCGGTCTACTAACAAATCTGAAACCTCATTGTCAGCCAAGCCATCGCCAGTGGTGTAGCGCGCAAAGCGGCGTGCCCGAAAACAGAGCAAACCATGATTCGTGCCAAACCACAGCGTACCGTCGCGGTCTTCGGCAGCGGTGATGAGGTAAGTTGGCGACGGCGCGGGCCGGCGGGCTGGGGGCTGCTGCGGGTGTGCCAAAAAAAGAAAGGCTTCCATCTTTCACCCGAAACATTTGCGTTGAATGGGTGCTGCCCCACAGTGCGCCCTGACGATCTTCAAACAACAATTTTCCTTGCGCGTTCAGCGCGACGAAATAAGCCGGGTTTCTGAACAAAAGCCGCACCGCGCGTTCGCGCTCCGTGGATTTCACCGCTTTCAAAACTTCATCGCTGTCCACGCGCCAGCGCGTTCCATTCGGCGCGATAAAGGTTTTTTCTTGTAACGCAATGAGCGGATCAACCGCTGGCGTGAACTTCCCCTCGCGCACCAAGCCATAGCCGCCGGGCGTGCGAATGAATACGCCGCCCGTTGCGGTGCCGCGAATTTCGCCCCGAATCTCCTCGATGTCGTTGGAAGGCAGGCCTTGTGCCGTCGTGAAAGCTGAGAATTCTCCGTCGCGATAACGCCCCAAGCCGCCGTATTCCGTCCCCGCCCACAGCGTGCCTTCGGCGTCTTCGTGCAAACTCAAAAAGCGATTGCTGGTGATAGCTGGCGTATTGCTGCGGTCAAACACGGTGAAGCGCAGTCCGTCGAAACGCACCAGCCCGTCAATCGTCGTGAACCACAAATAGCCATCGCGCGTTTGCACCAGCGCCGTCACGGAATTTTGTGGCAAGCCGTCTGCCATCGTCCACGAATCGAAACGATATTGCGCGCGCGCGGTGGCAACCGCGCAAATCAATATCACGCTTTGCCACCACCACGGCGCCCCACGTTCAGTGCTTTGCCGTACCTTCCAACCCAAGGCGATTTCTCCAAACGGAATATGATTGGGATTGCCGCATAGCATTTCCGTTGGTGCGATGGATGGTTAATAGGGCTTACGCAAAACACCAGAATCATTGCCACAGAGGCACAAAGTCACAGAGATGTTTCTCAGGTTTGGTGAAATTTTCTTCTGCGCTCTGTGTCTCAGTGGCTAATTTCTGCGTAAGTCCTAGTTAAGAAAAAAGGCTCACTGCGAAGTGGCAATGAGCCTTGATGAATTGCTGTGATCGTCAATCTGTTACGGTTTGGCGTTCGGTTTAGTTGCGGGTTCCGCTGCCGTTTCTTTGGGCGCGCGATAACCAGGGCGCGCGCGCGCGTTGAATTCAGCGGAATTCAACTGCACGGCGATGTTGCGAAACTTGCCGTCTTTGGCTTGGTTCTCAGAGTAATAGTCAATGGTGTAAAGGTTGCGCAATTCGTCAGCGATCAACTGAAAAGCGTAACTCGTGTTTTCGATGCTGTCAGCACGCAAATGACGCGCACCGGAAAGCTGTGCGATGCGGCCCAGGTATTCTCCGGCAATCAGATAACGGTCGCGCATTTGTATGGTTGAAGTCGGACGTTGCGCGGGCTGTCCGTCGCGTTCAGTGCCGCCAATGACCGTGGTGGTGCGTGGGATGTTGATGTAAGGCGGTGGTTGTTGCGGTTTCGGCGCGGGGTCTTGCCATTCGATGGGGCGTCCCCAGCCTAACCACGAAGAGGCGAAATTGAATTGCTGCTTACGCGGCTTGCCGCTATCGCTGGGCGCACCATTGTTGGGGGCGAAAGACGAACCGTTGGGAAAACCGGGCAGCATCAGCGGGCGCAACGGATTAATACCTTCGTTGCGCGTCTCGTATTGAATCGCGTAAGTGATGATGTTCGACGCCGCGACGAGGTCGAGCGTGCTGTCATAACTGGCTTGTTTGCTGGCGGTGTCTACGCCATCGGTTAGCACGACGATGGCGCGGCGGCCTGAGATCGGATTGAGCTTTTCGGTGATGGCGTAATTGATCGCATCGTAAAGTCGCGTCGAATAGCCGGTACGCGCCGCTTTGACAGCTTTTTTTAGCGTGCTTGCATCGCCGGTGAAATCGGTAATTGGAGTTATGCGATCATCGAAGGTGGCGACCATCACGCGGTCGCGCGGTTGCAATTGCTTGATGAAATTTTCCGCCGCTTTCTGAATCGCACCAAGCTTGCGAGCCGTGCTGCGACTGGTGTCAATCAATAATACGACGCTGAAAGCGTCTTCCTGTGCAGAAAATTTATCTACTTTTTGCAACGCTCCGTCTTCGCGCACCTGAAAGTTGTTTTGCGAGAGGCCCGTGACCAGACGTCCATAACGGTCAGTGACGATGACGTTCACGTTGACGAGGGTCGAACCGATTATCAAAGTAGTCGGGTCATCAGGTTTTTGCGGGTCTTGCTTGGGCGGCGGCGTTTGCGCCATCGCATTAAAGCAAAGACTCGCACATAACAGTGCAGCAACGGTGAATAACTTCTTCATAAAGCCAGCCTACGTGAAAAATTTTAAGTGATGAATCGTGGCGGATTTTACTTGAGGCTTCTATCTGACGCAAAAGCTCTTTCACTCCAATTATCGCAATATATGCTCTGAACGTCGTGGCACGTCAGCTTTGCGTCGCTAAATGCAAAGCGGAGATGAAATTTTCCGTCTTTCATCTCCGCTTTAATTCAAACTGTCGAATGCTTAACTCTACTGACCCACAGTCGCTGCGGCGCTTACTTCAGGTGCCGCAGTTACTTCAGGTGCGGTGCTTACTTCAAGTGCTGCGGTTACTTCAGGTGCCGCGCGGGGTTCAGATACAGGGATCGCCGATTGTGTTTCAAGGTCACGCTTGATGGCGTCGAGAATGCCGTTGATGAATTGAGTGGCTTCATTCGTCGAGAAGCGGCGCGCGATTTCGAGGGCTTCGTTGATGGCGACGGTGCGCGGCGTGCTGGCCTGATGCAGAAATTCGTAAACCGCCATGCGCAACAGGTTGCGATCAACGATAGCCATACGCGGAATGCGCCAGTGTTCGGCGCGCGAACGTATGCGCTCATCAATCGCGGAGAGATGCGTGATCGTACCCAACGCGAGTTCCGTGGCGAAATCTTTTACGTCTTCGCCCGATTCGGCCATCTCCCCCCAATAGGTCTCGACCAAATCGTCCACGGCGGGACGCGCCACGTCATATGCGAAAAGCATTTGGAGCGCGCACTCACGCGCTTTACGCCTTGCACCCATAGTTTTCAATAGACCGCCTTGCAAAAATAAAAAAATGAAATATGTGCGTCGTACGAGTTAGGGGAAGAGGGCTGGAGGATAAACCGGCAAAGAAGCGGCAGCCATCAGCCTTCAAGAAACGACGCGCGTTACAACTGTTTATGCCAAATATGCGAAGCGCAAACCGCCAGCTTTCAAAGTACCTTCAATCAAATTCGTCTTCAATAATGTGCTGTATTTAGATGCTTTGTTCGCTCACTCGCGCCGCAGTATAGTGAGCCGTGTGGATGCGGTCAACAAAGCGATACGTTGCTCTTGTGCCTCATAATTGCAGATAAATTCTTCAAACCAGCTTCACCGGCTGCGGGTTTTTCGGGTCGCGGTAATCGTAAAAACCTTTGCCCGATTTGCGTCCATGCAAGCCCGCCAACACCATCCGTTTCAGCAACGGAGGCGGCGCGAAACGAGCTTCCTTAAACTCATCGAACATAATGTTGGCAATGGCATAAGTCGTATCAAGCCCTACGAAATCTGACAGCGTCAGCGGCCCCATCGGGTAACCGCAGCCCAGCTTCATCGCGTTATCAATATCCACCGTCGAAGATAAACCATCTTCCAGCACGCGAATGGCGTCGAGCATATAAGGCACGAGCAAACGGTTGACGATGAAACCGGTTTTGTCAGGCGCTTTGACCACGGTTTTGCCGAAGGCTACACCGAGCGCGCAGGCTTCGGCGTAAACGGTTTCGTCAGTGAGAATCGTGCGAATGACTTCGACGAGCTTCATCAGCGGGACGGGATTGAAAAAGTGCATGCCGACGAAGCGCGTCTGCCGCGTCGCACTCGTCGCCGCCATCATTTCAGTGATCGAAAGCGATGACGTATTCGACGCAAAGATCGTATGCGGCGGGCAAAGTTGATCGAGTCGCGCGTAAACTTCGCGTTTGACGTTGAGATTTTCGACGATGGCTTCGATCACGACATCGGCGTCGTGTAGCGCGGCGTAATCAGTCGTGCCTTGCAAGCGTTGCAGCGCGGCGTCACGGTCAGTGGCGCTCATCGTGTTTTTCTCTACGAACTTGGCGAGCGATTTTTCGATGCTGGCGACGCCTTTGGCGACGAGGTCGGGTTGCATTTCGACGAGCGTCACGTCGAATCCGCTCACGGCGGCGACTTGCGCGATGCCTGATCCCATCAGGCCCGCACCAAGTACGCCGATCTTTTGGATGGGCATAAGTTCTCCGGCAAGAATTGGTAGGGCGAGTTACTAACCCACCTTACGGTTTTTGGTTCAGTTGCGCTTGTTGAATCGGTGATTTCGGACGTGCATTGACGAAATAGGCGCGCCCAAAGCAATAGAACATCACCAGCGCGCAGGCTGTCAATAACCCGAGATTGAAACGCGCGGAACGTTCACGGCCAGAGGGAAGATAAGGAATCAGCCACGTTAAAACTACGCCCGCGAGCAGGCCGCCGATGGTCACGGCGTTGTCAATATAAGGCACGGTGAAGCCGATAAAGAGGTTCACGAAAATGGCGGGCAAGACGGCAACGGCAAACGATTGGCGGAAGGAAGCAGGCAGTTCTTTGCGATACTTCAGTCCGAACACGGCGAGTACGCCAAACAATCCGAAGGTTGCACCAGAAGGGCCGATGGCGAGTTCATCTATTGGCCCGCGCAGTTGATGACTGATGAGGCTGCTCACCGTACCGCCCAAACCGGCCAGTACATAAATCACCAGAAAGCGCGCCGAGCCGTAAAGCCGTTCGACTTGCGGGCCAACGATGGCGAGCGCGAACGAGCTTGAAAGCAGATGCAATCCGCTCATGTGCAAAAAGACAGAAGTGATTAAACGAAACCATTCGCCTAACCCCAGCGCGGTGCGGCTCACTGCGCCGAAGTCAGAAAGCACCGGCTCGTTTGCGCCCTGCAAAAAGTTTGACACGAAAGAACCGGGAGCCTGTGCCGACATTGCCACATAGATCACCAGATTCAACGTGAACAACGCATATGCCGCTGGCGTCGCGCGCTCGAAAAAGTCCGCTATGAAACGCCGTTCGTTTTGTTCGGTCGTATCAATGACGGGTGCGTGAAAATGGCGTTTGCCGCAATGTGTGCAACTGACTTCCTGTTGCGGCGTAGGGCGTCCGCAACCCTTACACATACGAAACGCCGCCGAAGCGCGCCGCACGGGCGTGGGAGCTTTCGCTTTCGTCTGAGTTTTTGTATTGGATGAAAATTCAGCAGTCGTGGCTTTACCGTACACCAGCACCTCACGAGACATTGATTAAGTTGATTGGGCGGGATGCAACGGTCGCGCAAGACATTAAAGACGGGATGACGGTGCTTGCGGGTTGAAAGTGGACGCATCTTAGCTGAAGCCGATGTGCCTGTCATTAACTACTTTTTCGCCGCCGGGGGCGTAGTCGGGCGAATGCCGTGATACTTCACGTTTACGGCAAAGCCGCCATTCCACTTTTGCGGAACGGCCTTGCCCAGCGCCCAGTGCGCAGCGTTGACCACCAAACGTTGGAACGCCTCATTCTTGAAATCATCGGGGTGGCCGAGTGTCGTGACGAATACGCGCGCTTTGGCTTTGTTCGTCCATGTCCAAGCGACGGGATTGTGCACCGACGGGCGCGTCGCAGCTTTTTCAGGATTCACTGACTTGCCCATCAACAATTGCGTAGCGTCAGCGGGCGGGTAGTTTGGCAACACGTGATAGAGCCACGAAGGCACGGCAAAGTTAGCGGGAATGCCCGTCAAAATTGGATGCTTCGCGTTTGCTTCAATGATCGAAACCGCCGTGGTTGACGTGTGTCCATAATGAAAATGCGGCCCGCCCCAGCCCGGCGGCCCGCCAAGGTAATCAGGCGCAAAGCGATTCCACGGTTCGAGCGGATGGCCTTTGGGATAGTTGAACGCATGCGTTGTCGTACGAAACGCGATCAGCGGCTTGCCTGATTTCAGATACTTTTCGAGCTGCGCGACTTGGTTGGCAGGCAAGCGCCGCCAACGCAAAAACAGCACGGCCAAGTCGGCGGTTTCCAACGCAGCCAAACCTGGAATGTCTTCTTCGCCGTTTTCATCGGGCGCAGATTTCAGCACTGTGGTGCGCGCGCCGTATTGCGTTTCGAGGAATTTCGCTGACAGGGGAAAGGTTTCTTCTGAACCATATTCGTGATCGCCGCTTACGAACACAATGTGTTTGGATTTGAGCGATTTGCCTTGTGCGAAAGCGAAGTTCATCAAACAACTCACACACAGCAAAAGCATGAAAAGTCGTTTCATCAGTTCACGTCTTTGGGATTTTATGCCTTTGGGTTTTATGCCTTCGGTTTGAAATACAGCACAAGACTTGCGCCTGCGACCATCAGCAAGATGCCGACATACAGCAACGGATTCACCTGCTGTTTGGGCGGATGCAAAAGCATCGTTACCAGCGTATTGATAATCGGCGCTCCGCCAAAGACCAACGGCATGACGTAATTCGGCAAGCCGCCGTTTTTGAAAGCCCAAATGATGCAGCCCGCGCCAATTGCGCCCAGTGCGCCAGCCGCCGTTGCGGTCGTCGTGCCGATGCCGTTGAAACCTGACAGGCTTAACTGCCCTTGCGCCGCCAAACCTGCCAAGGGCAAAAGCACGCCGATCAGGAAATAAGCCACGCCCACGCATAGCATCGCGCGCAGCGGACTGCCTAATTGCGTTTGCCCCTGATGCAACATCGCACCGTATACGCCCCACGAAAGCGCCGCCGTAATGGCAAAGATCACCCAGATCATAGAAGTTTTTTTCTCCCCTTTTGAAGCCGTTGCTTGATTCATTGTGTTTTCCGATTGGTTGTTGCGAGTGGCAGTGTGAGCGGGTCAAGTTCAATGCAATTAGCAAACTGTTGGCAAGGTGGGCTTTCACCACAAAGAGGCACAAAAACCACAAAAAATCTTGCTAACTTAAGAAATTCTTTTGTGTCTTCTGTGCGTTTTTGTGGCGAAAGCCCTTCCTGCATATAGCTTACCTTGATCTCATCGCACTGATGCTCTCGTACTGCTTTCTTTATGGTGTTTGCGCGAAACAATAAAGCATCTTGTGTGTGCGCACGTAAAGTCTGCTATCAGCAAACGCGGGCGTAGCGTGCGCCGCTTCGCCCAAATCATTGACCGAAAGAATCTCCCACTCGCCGCCTGCCCCGCTTGTTTTGATGATGGTGAGCTTGCCTTCTTCGCTTAGGGCAAAGAGCTTGCCGTCCGACGCAACGGGCGAGGCGTAATAATCTCCGAGCGCACCTTGCAAACGTCCGCGTTTGATTTCTTTGCCGGTCATCGCATCAAGCGAAGTCAGAATGCCGCCTTCTTTCATCAGGTAAAGCACGTCTTGATAGAGCAATGGCGATGGCGTATTCGGCAACATCTTTTCAAAGCGCCAGCGCAACAGCTTGTCGGTCATATCGCCTTGCAGTGCCATCGAAGGCTCAAGCGCAAACGCCAACACGCCGTTCACGACGGCGCGTTTGGCTTGATAAGCGTGCCAGTCGCGTTCGCCTAATGTGCCATCGCGGTCAAGATCGAAATCGTTCCAGCTTCGCGGCATTTGCGGATTGGGCGCTTCGGCTTTGCTGATTTTGCCGTCTTTGTCGGCGTCATGTTTGGCGATGATTTCGGCGAAAGGCGGGATCGTTTCTTGTTGGCCCGGATCGGCTCCGCCCGCCCAACCCAATACGTAAAGCATGCCTTTGCCCATGACCGGCGTAGGCTTGATCTGCCACGTCAAGCCGCGCAAGTGCCACATCTCTTTGCCAGTGGCTACGTCATAGGCTGAGAGTCGCAACGAACCCGCGACCAGCACCTGCAAAGGCGCTTTCTCAGGCTTGAATAAAATTGGCGTCGAAAAGCCGCGCGTAGCCTCTGGGCGTTCATTGCGATAGATGACCTTGCCCGTCTTCTTGTTCACGGCGAGAAAGAACGAACCGCTTTCGGAATCGCAATTCAGCAACAACTTGTCGTCCGCCAAAATTGGCGACGAACCCATGCCGAACGGATTGTTGAACGGCCCCAGCGGCATGCGCCATAGCTCTTTGCCTTCGACTGAATAAGCCAACAAACCGAAGTCGGTGAAGAAGGCATAGACCGATTGACCGTCAGTCACGACGCTGGGCGAAGCGGGCGAGTTGGATTTATGCAATTCCTGTTTGCGCGGACGCAGCGTTTCGCGTTGCCAGACAATTTTGCCATCGGCGCGATTCACGGCGATGACGAAAAGTTTTTCGCTGTCATACGCCGTCACGAAAATTTTGTCTTTGGTCAGCACGGGCGAAGAATGCCCGGCGGGCAGCGCGGTTTTCCATACGACGTTTTTCGTAGGGCTGAGTTCCGTTGGCAAGTTGGTTTCGTGGGCTACGCCAGCGGCATTGGGGCCACGAAACTGCGACCAGGTTTGCGCGTTGACTTGAAGCGAAAGGCAGAACAGCAAGCCGAGAGAAAAACGTAAAGTCATGAAGTGAAGCCTCCAACGGTCCAAAGAGAGAATACGGAACAGACGGAAGTAACGGAACAAACGGAAGATTTTCGTTGGGTCGTATTTTCCGTCTGTTCCGTTATTTCCGTCTGTTCCGTATTCTCAAAAAATCATTTGCCAAAACAATACAGCGTCTTTTGCGTGCGCACATACAGCTTGCCGTCGAGCGGCGCGGGCGTAGCGAAAACCTCTTCGCCTAACGTATTCACCTGCAAGACTTCCCATTCGCCTTGCGCTGAAACGACTGACATCGTGCCGTCCTGACTGACCAGAAAGACTTTGCCGTCGGCTCCGACCGGCGAAGCGAAGTATTTATCAATCGCGCCTTTCAAGCGGCCTTGCTTGATGACCTTGCCCGTTGCCGGGTCGAACGAAATCAGGATGCCGCTGTCGTTCACCATAAACAGCGTGTTCTGATAAAGGAGCGTCGAAGGCACTTGCGGCACGGGGCGTTGATACTTCCATTGCACGGCGCTGGCGGTCATATCGCCTTGTCCGCCGAGCTTGATGGCGAGCAAGCCGTTTTCAGAAGCCATCATCGAACGAAAGACGTTCCAGTCGTTGGCGTTGAGCTTGTCGTCTTTGTTGGCGTCGTAAGCATCGAACGCCATTTTCAGCATAACGCTCATTTTGTTGCCGTTGTTCTGATCGCTGCTTTTCACTTCATCCAGCGCGATCAGACCGTCTTTGTTGGTGTCGTAAAGTTTCTGTCCCTCTTCAAACGCAACCGTAGCGACCTGCTGCCCCGGCTGATTTTGCGGAAAGCCCCAGCCGTTCACATACAGCATATCGCCCGCCAGGCTTGCCACCGATTTCGATTCGCACGCCAAACCGCGTACCCACCAAACGCGCTTGCCGTCGGCGACGGAATAAGCCGAAAGCTGAAACGATTCGGGGATGAGCAACTGCTTCGCGCCTTGCTTGGGCTGCCACACCGTAGGCGTCGAGTAACCCGAAATGATGTCAGGCCGCGCAGTCTTCCACGCAACTTTGCCGGACTTTTTATTGACCGCGAGCAGATAAGCCTCGCCGCCATCGGCGTCCACTGGCAGGATGAGCTTGTCGTCCACCAGCATCGGCGACGCGCCATAGCCGTAATAGATATTGGGCGTCGCCAACGGCAGCCGCCACTTTTCTTTGCCGTTCAAGTCGTAAGCCAACAAGCCGAAATCCTGAAAGAACACATACACGTACGTGCCATCCGTCACAGGCGAAGCCGACGCCGGGCCGTTGACGTTTTCGAGACGGCCTTTGTTGACGCGCGGCACTTCGTGTTGCCAAAGCTGCTTGCCCGTCGCGCGATCAAGGCAAATGACGAAAAGCTGATAAACGACTTTTCCGTCTTTGGGTTTTTCTTTCGCGATGGGCGTATGCGCGGTGACAAAAATTTTGTCTTTGGTGAATACGGGTGAAGCGTGACCTGCTGGCAGTGCAGCTTTCCATACGACGTTTTTATCGGGACTAAATTCAGAAGGTACGTTCGTAGCCGTTGAAATGCCTGTGCCGTTCGGGCCGCGAAAGCGCGTCCAATCAGAAACTTGGGCCGAAGACTCAAATGAGACAAGGCATAAAAGAAAACAAAAGAGAATAAACCGATGTTGCATAAGCTTTCCGTTGGGATAGGCGTTAATCAAAAGCCGCGCAGCGTGTCCGTAGCCCGACCATAAGAGAGGGCTACTACGGCATGGCGTCTTTGTGAACCGATAGGGCGCATCCTTGAGGTAGCCCTCTCTAATGGTCGGGCTACGGACACGCTGCGCGGCTTCTATCAATCAGACGCGGCAACTGTTTGCACTTGCTCCAATAGAGCAGCGCGTTGCGTCGCGTCAATGAGTTTGCCGTTTTGAATGATGGCGTGAATCTTCTGCGTATTGCGGATGTCGCGCAAGGGATCGGCGTCGAGCAATAACAAATCGGCGCGCTTGCCGCGTTCGATAGTTCCGCTTTCAGCCAGCGTGCCGAAATACTTTGCCGGATTGCGCGTCGCAGTTTGCAGCGCCGCAAGGGGCGAAAGCCCTGCGCGCACGAAACGTTCGAGTTCCTGATGAATACTCAAGCCCGGAATCACGTCGCTATCCATCGCGTCAGTTCCAGTCAGCAGCGGCACGCGCGCCTGATGCAATTGGGTGACGAGCGTTTTCGCAATGTCGGCGACGCGTTGCAGCAAAACAAAATTTTCTAGCGGCATCGTAGCGATACGTTGCTT
>JANNUY010000315.1:0-2068 GCA_031414155.1 Acidobacteriota bacterium | reverse complement strand
TTGTCTGACAGCGTCCATTTGCGAATCGAAGCGTTGTGCCAGTCGGCAATCAGATAATCGCCGTTGCGGTCGCGCGTGATGCCGGTGGCGAAAAAGAATCCGGCTTGCAACGCCGGGCCATCGCCCTCGCCGCCGCCCGCGATAGTGGATGTCACACCGTCTTGCGTAACTTTGCGAATACGGCTGTTGAAGAAATCGGCGATGATGAGATTGCCTTCGCCGTCGAGCGTGAGTTGCGGAGCCGCGCCGCTAAAACTGAACAATGCGTTCGCGCCTTGCCCATCGGCGTAACCGTTGTATTGGCCTGCCAGCGTCGAGACATAGCGTCCCGTATCAATCTTGCGCACGAGATTTGTGCCTGAATCCAGCACGAAGATGTTGCCTGCGTCATCCACCGCCACGCCGCTGGGGCGCGCGAACTGTGCGTTACCGCCGACGCCGTTCTTGGTTCCGTAAGTGCCGCTGCCCGCGACCGTCGAAACAAATCCGTTAGGCGCGATCATCCGAATGCGGTTGTTGCCATAATCTGCCACGAAGATGTTGCCGTTGCGGTCAACTGCTACGCCTGCCGGGCCGTTGAACCGCGCGGCGTTGCCGGTTCCATTGGCGAAACCCGAAGTGCCGCCCGCAATCGTCGTCGTCGTGCCGTCGGGCGCAATGCGACGCACGCGCATGTTGCGAAAGTCCGCGACGATCACGTTGTCATTCGCGTCTACGCAAATGCCGAGCGGTGCGTTGAAACGTGCCGCCGAACCTTGTCCGTCGGCGAATCCGGCAGTGGGCGCTCCGGCAATGGTTGAAACATACAGGCCGCTTTGCGCCTGACTGACTGAAACTTGAGAAGTGGTTAAAGCGATGAGGGCTGAAAACAATAACAGCGCCGCGATGACCAGCGGCGTGTGGTATGCGATGAAATTCTTTTTCTGATTCATAGGTTCTCTGAAGGTTGGGCACACTCCCGAACGCCGCTTTGCCCAGTCCCAAGTCGAAACCGGCAAAGCGCGCCGCAGCGGCTTTATAGGTGAAACAAAAATTTTCAGATTGAACATCCGCGTTGCGTTTGGGGAATGGCGGATGATTCGCGTGACGAAACTTGACGATGAAACTGGTGGGGGAATTGCGCCCGCTCTGATTGCCAAAATTAGAAGCGGGTTGTACGCGAGAACAAAGTTTCGCTGATGTGTAGCAGCGTAAGCAGGGAGTTGATGCGATTGACTACGTAAGGTTACGTGTTTTTCGGCTTTCTTAGCCTTCCCAGGATCTTCTCTGGTAGGGGGCACAGCGTTTGTACTAAAGCGCAACGTGGTTGGCAATGCGCGCAGGCCAGCCGGGTGTTATCTTGTGCGCCGCTGATCAAACATATTTTTAACACTGAAGAGGAGTCACAAACTATGTGTAAAGCGTTTTGCCTGACGTTGTTGTTATTTGCCATTCCGCTCACGCTCGCGGCGCAAAATCGTTTGCCAAATCGGTTATTGGATGCCAAAGCCGACCTCGAAAAACTTATTGCTGCGAGCGGAGCCGAAAGGGTTGGCGTAGCCGTTTACGATCTCGACAACAAACAAACCCTGTTGCTTAACGAACGCGAAGTCTTTCACGCGGCGAGTACGATGAAACTGCCCGTGATGATGGAACTCTTTCGCCGCGCTAGCGACAAACGCCTGCTGCTATCAGAACGCATCGAAGTCAAAAATAAATTTTTCAGCATCATTGACGGCAGCGAATATGCGCTTAACCGCGACGACGACAGCGACGAAGAAATCTATCGCCGCATCGGCCAACCGATGACGATTCTAGAATTGACCGAGCATATGATTACGATGAGCAGCAATTTGGCGACGAACTTGTTGATCGAGAAAGCCAACCCCGACAAGATCGCCGAACTGCTCGCCAAGCTCGGCATCAACGACACCAAAGTCTTGCGCGGCGTCGAAGACCAAAAGGCTTTCAACGCAGGCAAAAACAATACGACGACGGCTTATGATTTGATGCTGATGCTAAAAGCCTTGCATGAACGCAAAGTAGGGAACGCCAAAGCCTGCGAACGGATGATCCAGATTCTCGGCGG
>JANNUY010000314.1:0-7842 GCA_031414155.1 Acidobacteriota bacterium | reverse complement strand
TTGCATCAGGTGCGCGTCGTCGCGGAATTCGATGTCGGTCTTTTCGAGCTTGCCCTTGCGTTCGACGTAAATCTGTTTCGCGCCGTTCACCAAAATGTCAGAGATGCTCTTGTCGTCGAGCAGCGGTTCGAGCGGCCCCAGACCGAACAATTCGTTGATGACATCGGTTTGCACGCGCTCGCGTTCAAGGCCGCTCAACGGAGCATTCTCTTCGTCGAGAATGCGTTCGATAGCGCGGCGCACTTCGATTTGCATCACCTGCGGATCGGCCTTTTCGAGCTTCGCCAGATCGAGCCGATTGATCAGAATGCGATGTACGCGCCCTTTCAGTTCCGCCAGATCGCTATTGATTTCCTGTGCGCGCACCGAAATCGAACCGGCGCGCAAGCTGTTGTTGCCACCAGTGTTATTGACTGACGCTTGCGGACGATAAGTCGCGCCCTGCGTCATTTGTTCGAGCCTTTCTTTCAGTACGGACATAACTACTTTTATCCTTTTCCCGCAGGCAGCGGGAACACCGCATCCTCACACCATACGCCTCAAAATGGTTTGAACCGGAGCAGACGTAACTCGCGGTCAAAATCTTCAGGTGTCCGTAGCCCGCCCGTTAGCGAGGGCTACTTTGACGTTGCGTACCGTTTTGCCGAAGGCCGCATCCTTAATCCCCGACGGCGAGGCAGCCCTCGCTAACGGTCGGGCTACGGACACGCTTCGCGCAATCGTTGTTATTGCCGTTTGCCGAACAGCGACCAACTGCGTGCCGACTTGCTGCCCGCGTCGTCCGCCGTGAATTCGCGCAAGCCCAACAGGCGGCTCGCTAGATTGTTAAAATCGCTCACCAACCGCGAAGCAGATTTCGCCAGTACCAGCGGTTCGCCGATGTTGATCGAACCCACCGCCGCCGGATAATCGTTCGAGAGCGTGCCGTAAACTTTCGTTTCCAATACTTTTTCGATCTGAGCCAAATCGAATTCTGGTTTGCGCTCAAAACGATTGACGACCACTTTCACACGCGAGCGGTCATAGCCAATGCGCGCGAACATATCCAACGTACGCTTGGCGCTGCGGATGGCGGGCACGTCTTGCGTCAACAGCAAAATCTTTTCTTCGGCAGTGTCGAGCGCTTGCACCGTCAGGTCGTTGAGCGCGCGCGGTACATCCAGCACGATGAAATCAGTCAGAGTACGCAACAAGCCCAGCGAACGCATGACGTGATCGTCGCGCACTTCCTGATCGCGTCCGAGTTCGGTAGGCGCGGCGAGCAAGGTCAATCCTTTCGAGCGCGGCGTCAGGTAACTCGCCAGCAACTGATCGTCGAGCCGCTCGAAATTGCGCACTACGTCAGTGAATGAATAGTTCGGCGTGACGCCTAGATAAAGCGGTTGATCGCCTGATTGCAGGTTCAGGTCAACGACGCAGGTGTGACGCCGCGCGAGCCGCATAATGCACGCCGCCAGATTCGCCGCAACAAACGTCGTACCGCATCCGCCCTTGCTGGCAAACACGGCTACGATGCGGCCTTGATGAACGACCTCTTCCGTCTGCGCCGCCACCTGCTGTTCAATTTTGGTGAAGACCGCATTGAGTTCAGCGTCGGCAAACGGCAGTCGCAAAAATTCCATTGCGCCCGAACGAAAGGCTTGCAGGATGATGTCGGAGCCGGTGCTTTCGCTCGAACAAATGACCGCCGTTTCTGGCAATTCTTGCTTGATGCGTTCGACCAGTTGAAACGACAACGGAGCTTCGCCGTTGACCAACACCAACGCCGCGTTCGGACGCAACCGATTCAATTCGTCCAACGATTGCGGCGCGGTCGGCAACTCTGCCACCACCGACAACGGCGATGGCGTTGCGTTGCGCAACTGCATGCGCTCTTCCGGTTCGAGACTGCGACCGATGACCACCAATGAAAGGGCTTTGGGCACGATGTTTTTCCTAAAAACTAATTGAGACGAGATGCAACAGGGATGTGTGTAATGGGATGGCGCGGCGGATTATATGCAGCACTTCCTTACAACTCCACGAAAAAATGCTCGCGTCAAAAATCTAACGAACCGGCTTATCGAACGAGTCGGGGTGCAGTCGGCAACCAACTGCGGCGAAAACGCGGATAGCTATCGCTCGACAAGTTCGCTTGCGCGACGGGACTGCCCTCGGCAAACGTCTCGCGCACGAAAAAGCCGCGCAAGTTGTCGCCCGTTGCGTCAATGCTTTCGAGATAGAGCAAGCCGATGTTCGTCACGCGCACACGCGAGACGTTGTTGCGATTGAGCAATTCCATCGGATTGAAAAACAGCACCGGAATGATGCGCGGATGCGTGTTGGGCTGATAGCCCTGATTCACATTCGTGCTGACGATATAGCGATATTGCGCTTGCGCCGCCGCGTCAGGCACTTCGGCGTTTTCGAGCATGTGCGTTTGCAAGCCTTGCGCGACTTGCGTGAAAGCCGTCGCATTCGCGGGCGAATAAACCGTGACTTCGTCGCCGACACGAATGCGTCCGCAAAAGCCACGACTCGCTTGTAGCGCCAGCGGCAGCACGTCGAAAGTCGTGCGCGGCAAGCTGGTGAAATCCGCAATGAAATATCCGGCGAGCGCAAAGCGCACCGCCGTGCCCATCACCGTTTTGTTTTGTGTGATGTCGGTCGTCACTTGCGTATCGCGCAAGCCCGTCACCCAACCGCCATCGCCGCCGCGCGTGTCTACAAAAGGCAAAGCGTTGCGTCCGCCCACCGCAAAGCGCGAACGATAATAATCGCCTGCTTCCGGCTTCGGCAGTTCAGGACGCAGATCGTCGCCAATCCAATGCACGTTATTCGTCTTGTCAAAAAATGTATCGGGTAACAGCAACGGTCGCCAGCACTGGCTCAGACTGCCCGTCCCGCCATCTACCGGCACGGTCGAAGCAATTGCTCCGGCGCTTACGTTCACCGTCGCAAAACCAAACAGCTCGCCAAAAAACAGCGGCACTTCTTTGGTCGTGCGCAAGAGAATTTCCTGCGTCTCGTCTACGCCGCTCGCGTTGCGAACCACTACGTCGCCATCACCAAGCGCGACTTGGTTGCGCTCTTCGTCGGTGCTGACGCCAACGGGGTTGAAGGCCGCGAAGCGCTTCGCTGCATCTTTCACCAGCCGATCGCGTTCGGGCGCAGGATTAATTCCTTGCTCAATCGTGACGCGCAAATTCACCGCACCTGCCAATGCCGCTGCGTCAGAGGCACTTTGCAATTGCGTCCGTGCGTTCAGCACGTAGCCCACATCAATCGAAAGCGCGAGCATGCCCAACATCGCAATCAACACTAAGACCGTCAGCATCATTACGGTGCCGCGTTGGTGCCGGTTGTCGGTTGCCGGTTGCCGGTTGCCGGTTGTTGATCGCGCCTTGCTGCTCATCGTTTACTCGTTATTCAGGTCTCTCAATCATAGGGCTGGCGGCGAATGAGTGGTTGCGGGTTCACAACCGACAACTGACTACCGGCAACCGACAACTTGCTAAGGCTTCTTTGGCGGCGGATTTTCGCTACTTGTTGGTTTCGCTTGCGCACCGGTCGAACCAGTAGGCGCAACAGGCTGCGTCACCATCGGAGCCGTCGGCGCTGGAACATTCGCGGGCGCAGCCGCCAGCGGTTGTTCGTTTGGTTTAGTCACAACGACGTTGGCGCGTGGCGCAATGGAATGCCCGGCCTGCCCTTCAAAATTGGCCGTAGGGTTCGCGGGCAATTGCGGTTTCAGTTCGGTTACGCCTGGCAGTTTGGGCAATTGATCAGGGTTGAGCGGCTCGACGGTTTTGACCGTGACGAGGAACATCAATTCAGTCTCGTTGCGTTGAAAGCTGCGGCTCTTGAATAACTCGCCCAAAATCGGTATGTCGCCGAGCAGCGGCACTTTCGAGAGGTTGACCTGTTCACTGTTATCAATCAGCCCTGCCAGCGCGAAGCTCTGGCCGTCGCGTAATTCGAGTACAGTCTTGGCGCGACGTACGCGCAAGCCGGGAATAATCGTCCCTTCGATTTGAATGCCGGCACTGAAATCGAGGCTCGATACTTCGGGTTCGAGTTCGAGACGGATGTGGTTTTCGTCAAGAATCGTCGGCGTGAAATTCAGCTTGATGCCGAACTCTTTGAAAATCACCGTGATTGAATTTTGTCCGGCACCAACCGATTGCACGATGGGAATCGGAAACTCGCCGCCCGCTAAAAAGCTAGCCTTGTGTCCGTGCATCGCAATCAGGTTGGGTTCGGCCAGTTCACGAATCGCACCGCGCGATTGCAACGCGCGAATGAAACCAATCGCCCCCGCTGAAGCCGGATTGCCCAACAATAGATTGACCGCCGACGAAGCAATCGCCGCCACAGCCGGCGCTTTGTTGTTCACCAAGCTCGTATTGCTTTGCACTTGTGCCGGGCCGCCTGCACTGATGAAGGCGGGAACCGTGCCGTTGTTAAAACCATAGGCCGTACTGATTTCGCGCGCGACGCGGCGATTGACTTCGGCGACGCGAATCTGCAATTGCACCTGCGCCGCATCCAAAATCGGCGCTTTGATGAGATTATTCACCTTGAGGCCGGTGGCTTCGATAATTTTTTGCACCTGCTCGGACAACTCAGGGCGCGTGACGCTGCCCGACAACACGACGGAATTGTTGACCTGACTGAGTTGAATGTTTTCGCGCGGAAACAAAATCTTGATCTGGTTATCAATCAACGAAAGATTGACCAGCACGAAAATATCGAACACAAGCATGCGTGCCGCGCCGCCTGCCGGATTCTTTTGCCACGCGACGACGTTCACTTGCCCAAAGGTCAAGCCGTTGATCAAAACTTGTTTGTCCGACACCGGCACGACTTCGGCAACTTTGTTGTCGCTCACCGAGACGCGCTCATAAGCCTCATCGAAATTGATAATGCGCGTCTGTCCGACTTGTACTTCGATCTTGACGGTTTGCTGATTGGTGGCGAACGAAACCTGATGCTTGATGCCATCTTGCGCCGCGACATTGAGTGTTAAAGGCACTATCGCCAACAGCAGGGCCACATATCTGATTAGGCTTTTGGGACACTTCATGAACTGCTTCATTGGGTTTCTCCTGAGGTCGTCGCGCTCGTGGTGCGAAGCGCGGCGAATCCGTTGAGCAAAACAATACGCCGGGGGTCGTGGGAACTAAAGCGGCTTATTGCTAAAAAACTACTGCAATATATCTACGCGCGTGCGCTTGCTGCCTTCGATCAATTCGACTGATGGCCCAATCTTAATGGGCTTGCCAGCCGCAGCAGAAGCATTCGCCGGAATCTGAATCGCCGGAAACGTGGTTGGATACATCGCGGGCATCGGACGCGGAGCCGCTGCCGCGGCGGGTGCGCCGTTGTAATTGTTGCGCGTGCCGAAAGTCGCGCGGCGTTCGAGCGATTCGTCAGCCAACACATCGCGGCGCGTCGCACCCGGCGTAGTCTCGACAATCTGGTCGGTCGTGTTGCGAATCGAAAGTTGCAACTTGCCTTCGTTCTCGGCGAGCTTGAGTTTCTCGGCCTGGGCGGGCGCGACCTCCAAACTTACCGTATTCACCAATGTCGCCTTGCCGTCATTGCGCGTTTGCATCTGCTGTCCGCCCGCCAATACGCGCACGTTTTGCAGGATGACTTTCGACACCTGACGCGCGCCTTCGATTTGCGTCGGCATGATCGCAATCACATCAACGTAAGTGCCCGCCGCGACAAAACCCGACACGCCGCTCGCTTCGTCTACGCGAACCGAAACGGCGCGCATGCCTTGTTTGAGTACGCCGCTCAACCCGGCGAGCGTACCCGGCGAAGCCAGATAGCGCGTCAAGATCGGGGTCTTGGCGGCGACTTCAGCCACGGTTACGCGGCTGAGAACTTCTTCGCGTTTAATGATGGCTTCCGCCGACAACAGGCGCTTGGGATATTTCACCACCGCGATTTGATCAGCAGAGATTTCTGTTCCAATCGGAATATCCGCTGTCGCAATCACGACTTCGGTTTCTTCCTGTGCGCGCTGCTGGTTGGCCTTGTTCTGGATGTAGCTTTTGGCCGCCAATATCGAAAGCAAGCCAAAAAATCCCGCGCCTGCCAGCGCCAGCAAAAATCTTCGGTTCATTTTGGGCACTCCTCATTCGTGATCGAGCAGCACTTGCTGTCGAATCGTCATCAACCCGTTATCGCCGCCCAGCAACAGCTTAAGCGGCGTATCAAATTCATAAGTGATGCGCATCCCGGCCTGATCGCCGCGCGCCAGTTCGCGCGCGCCGAATTCGGTTTGCGTACGCCGCGCTTCGGCGTCATACCAAACTGGTTCAATTTTTGCCGCAGGCTCTTGGTGCGCGAGTCCCGTGGTATTCAAAAACTGTTTCGTCGTCAGAATCGCAGCCTGATTCACGGCTTCCTGCGAAGCGAACTTCGCGCCGACGCCATAAGGCAACAGCATCACGCGTGCGCCTTCACGCGCAGCATTCGTGATGCCTTGTTTAGCTCCCCAAAAGCGTCCGAGTTCAATGACCGACAGCACCATTCCCAATAACAACGGCGCGAGCAGCGCAAATTCCGCCACGGATTGCCCTGCTGCTTTGCAAAAATTTTGCCGTTGCCTCGTTTCGTTCATCGCTTGACTAACGTCATCACTCAACTGCCGCGCTTCATCACTCAACTGCCGCGCTTCATCACACATGTCGCGCTGACCCAAATGCGTTGATAGCCCGCCGCGAAATTGCCAACGGGCAAGTCATACGGATACAGCACGCGCAAATAAACTTTCTCGCGGTCGTTGTCATAAATCTCGGCTCGCGTCTTGATTGCCGCTGCCGTCTTGCCATCAGGCACAAAGAAGCAAACCTCTTCACCGTTGAATCCGTTGTTCGACAGATAACGCCGCACCGACGACATCACGTATGCCTCAAAATTCAAATGGCTGCCCGCGCTCGCATCGCATAGTGGCGGCGTACAGTTTTTGAAGCCCGACCCCGGCTGCCCTTTGGCCCACGCCTTTGCGCCCTCGTAAGCCGCGCCTGACACGACCAACTGCAAGTTGAAACCCTGCGCGATATAGACCACGCCCACCAACATCAAAAACAACATCGGCAGAATCAGGGCGAATTCGATGATGGATTGCCCGCCTTCTTTTTTGTTGTATCGCAACCTGTCAGATTGCGAAGCATGGGCAAAGTTCATTTGGTTCAACGAAATCTAACTTGAGGGATGCGTGTAGGCAGGATGCAATCGAGAGGCGATACGGTTCAGCGTAACCAGTTTGTATACAGCGCCAACAGCGTTCCGGCGGCAATGGCTACGCCAAAGGGTGTTTGCACCGAAGCGATGCTCTTGTCGTCGCGGCTTTCAAGTTGCTGGGCATAAAGCTTAAAGCCTGGCAAAAAGAAACCGAGGAAGTTGAAAAATACGCGGCCAAACCGCAGCAGCGTGAGCTTCAACTTGCCTGCGCGCAGGACGGGCACGATAGCTAACAACGGATATAACAACACCGTCATCAGCAAGGCGCGAAACACATCCGTAGCGCCGACTAACGCGCCAATCGCGGCGAGGAACTTCACATCGCCCGCTTTCATCCCACCGAAAACATAAGGCAGGATCAACAGAGCAAAGCCGAGTCCGAGTCCTTTCAGACTGAACTCGAAACCGTTCCAGCCGCGTGTGGCGTAGAGCGTCAAACCCAAAATCATGGCCGGAAAAACGTATGCGTTCGGAATGCGGCGCGCGCGCCAATCAGACAGCGCAACCAACACGACAAAGATCGTCGTGACCGCAAGCGGCGCAAAACTAAGCCATTCAGCTTTGGGCATCTTCAAAAAGCACCGGTTAACAACACTGGAAAAA
>JANNUY010000313.1:0-6113 GCA_031414155.1 Acidobacteriota bacterium | reverse complement strand
CCTTGCGGCGTCGCAAGTATTCGCCCCGCAAGCCATAAACCCCCGCATAAAAATCTATGTTCTCGCTGACGGTCAGGTCTTCATAGAGACTGAACTTTTGCGACATGTAACCTACGCGCTGGCGAATCTGATCAGTGTCTTTGGCGCAATTGAAACCCAACACTTCGCCCGTGCCGCTCGAAGGCGCGAGCAATCCGCACAGCGCCTTGATCAACGTCGTCTTGCCCGAACCGTTCGGCCCCAGAAAGCCGAAGATTTCGCCTGCCTCTACGCGCAGGCTGACTTCGTTGACAGCGGTGAACTGTCCGAAACGAATGGTTAAGTTGTCGGTGATGATAGCGGCCATGGTTGTCGGTAGTCAGTTGCCGGTTGTCGGTTTGCCTGATGGATTAAAACGATAATTGGATTGACGCATTGATTATGGTGATGTGCATTCGAATATAGGCCGCCAGCAACCGGCAACCGACAACTGGCTACTGCAAAGTTACTTCCGCCGTCATTCCCGCTTTCAGCAAGCCGTTGCGATTGGTGGGGCGGACTTTGACGGCGAAGACGAGATGATTGCGTTCGTTGCGGCTTTGCACGTTGCGCGGCGTGAATTCGCCTTGCGTATTGATCTGTTCGATGACGCCGTCGAACTCATCGCCTGCGTCAATTTTGAGTTTGGCTTTTTGTCCGACTTTGATCGTGTTGAGTTGCGGTTCGGGTACGTAAATGCGCACGAAAAGTTGGCTGCTTTCGAGCAGCCGCGCGACTGACTGATTGGGCGTAAGCAAATCGCCTGGGCGCACGGTGATGACTTCGACCGTCGCGTCAGTTGGAGCCGCGATCTGGCCTTCGGCGAGTTGCACTTCGAGTTGTGTTCGCCGCGCTTGTGCTTCGGTCAGTTGCGCGCGAGCGTCGGCGATTTCTTCGGCGCGCGGCCCGATGGCGACCAGATGTTCGGCTTGCTGGGCTTGCGCGTAACGCTGCTCGGCGGCGCGTATGTCTTCTTTGCGGCTGCCGTTGAGCAAGAGGTTAAGGCGTTTTTGTTCGGCATCGCGGCGGGCTTGCAAAGTGTCTACGCGATAACGTGCCGCGTCGTATTCCTGCTGCGCGATGTCGCCGTTCTGTTTCAGCTTGCTCACGCGCGAGAACGCCGTCGTAGCGTTGTTGAGTTCGGCTTCGGCGGCAGCGAGTGAGGCGCGAACCTGTTCGATTTCTTCGGGACGCGGCCAGTTGCGAATGGCTTCGAGATTGGCGAGCGCGGTGGCCGACACGGCCTGGGCTTGTCCTTTTTCTTCGGGACGTGCGCCGTTGAGCAAACGCGTTAAACGGGCTTGAAATTGCGCGATGCGCGCGGAGGCTTGTGCGCGCTGGGCTTCGAGATCGGCCATATCCAACTGCACGAGCGGGTCGCCAGTCTTTACTGTTTGGCCTTCTTGCACGCTTACGCTGACGACACGGCCTCCAGCTTTTGAGCCTACGCGAATTTCGCGCGTTTCGAGCGTGCCTGAAAACAGCAGCGGATTTTCGCGCTTGAAGCCCAACGCCGTTCCGTTGCAACCAAGCTGAAACAAGACGCAGCCCAATGCGAGCCAGCGCGCAAGGCGAAAGTGATGAGTGACGGGTTGATTCATCCAGCTTCTCTCAGTACCAAAAAATCGAGTGTTTTCGTGAAGACGACGAAAGTAACAGCGCATTTCTATGAGTGCAACCGGGAAGCGCAACTGGCAAAAAAGAACAGCGCGCAAGTCGCGTGGGGCGACTTGTGCGCTGTCATCTTGAAGGCAGAAAACCAACCAGAGGTTAGTTCTTTTTCTTGCTCTTTTTCTCTTCTTTCACTTTCTCTTCTTTCACTTTCTCTTCTTTCACTTTCTCTTCTTTCACTTTCTCTTCTTTCACTTTCTCTTCTTTCACTTTCTCTTCTTTGGGCGCTTCTTCTTTCATCTTCTTGTCTGCCTTCGTCGCCTTCTTGTCTTCTTTGGGCGGTTTCTCTTCTTTCACCTTCTTACCTTTGCTTTTGCCTTTCCCCGCCGTTGCTGCGCTGTACGGCACGAATTTCTTCGGCAACGCCGTACCTGTCGCGTTTGACTCGGTTTCGACGATTTGCGCTTTCATCGGAGCCAGCGCGCCGATCAGTTCGTCTTTTTCTTTTTGGGGCACGTTGAATTTGTCGAGCGCACCGACGAGGTCTTCGACCAGCGCGTTGAATTCGCCGGTCGTGACGCCCATGTTCAGGTGCGAAGCGGGCATGGTGCGTCCGGTGTATTTGCACGGGCCGCCCGTGGCTTCACAGAGTTGCTCGACGAGCATGGCTTTCAAACGCACGGGATCGCTCTTGGCGAATTTTGCGTTGATGCGCGTGTCAGCCAAAACGCGACCGGCGAATTCGTCAACGACGGCAGTGATCGAATCCTTGCCGCCGAGCCGTTCAAAGAGTGATTGGGCTTGCGCTGCTGTTGCGAGCGTGAGCATCGCAGCTAGGGCAAACGTGAGTGCGGAACATTTCAGGATACGCATGGGATTTTTTCCTCCAGAGGTAATCGAAAATGGGGTTATGGGTTACGCGTTGGTTTCGTTATTTGCTGAAACCAACGTGACAGAATTTCGGGAAGCCGTCGTTGTCGTTGTTGCCATCATTGTTGAGGATGCGGCAATTCTGGTTGCCGCCGCTGGGCTTCAATTGGTAAACGATGTAAGCCAGTGTTCATTGCCCAGTGATGATTCCATTGAAACACCGGTTTGCACAAGGGCGAAAGCCATCGCAGCAAAAATTTATCGGCGCGCAACCGCCAGTCGAAAGTGACGTGCGTGCCCGTCGGCGTCTCGTCGAGTTGCCAGATGCCACGTCCTACAAAGTCGCCTTCGGCGCGAATGACGATGCGGGACGGCGGTTCAAGGGCCTCGGCAATCGCCGTCCAACGCAAGCGATAAGGCAGCCGACCTTTGGTCAATAACGTCACGCGGTCACCGATTTTATCGTCACGGCCCGACGGTTCGTAATCGGCATGCAAATAAACATCGGGCCACCAACGCGGATATTCGCGGCCTTCTTTCAAGATTTCGTAAACGACCGCGCGTGGTGCCGTGATGTCCCACTCGGTCAGAAAAACATACTCGTTGTTGGGCATGGTGTGATTCTCTGCGGTGAATTACGACATTGAGTGGCTGGTGGATTGGGTTGTGTATAAAAAAGCGTGTCCGTAGCCCGACCGTTAGCGAGGGCTACCTCAAGGAAGTTTTGATTTGGTTCCGTGACGCCGTTGCGTCCATTGTCGAGGTAGCCCTCGCTAACGGTCGGGCTACGGACACGCTGCGCGCCTTGAATCGGTCAAGCTGCGCTTTCGGTTTTGCTGTCTTTAAGCAAGAGGTAAATCACGATAAACACGATGCTGATGAAAACGACAAATACGATGACCTTGAGCGCCATAAAAATCGTCGAAGCCACCAATAATCCGCGCCGCACGCTTTCAGCCATCGCCCAGCCCGCCGTCACCAATGACAACAAACTTGCTAACAATTTGAATAAGAAACCCATAACTACCGCCTTTCTTTAGGGAGTATCCACCGCTTGCCCCGTCGCTCGCAATTCAATGTTGCCGCGTGTCGTGCGCAACGTTACCAGCGGTGACGAAGCCGTCGCGTTGTAATTCGCCGTCAGCGTTGTCTGCCTGCGTTCAACGGCGATGCCCGCGAAACCTTTGGCGCGAATGTTGCCGCTCTCAGTGCTGGCGTCAAGTCGAAACGCGATGTCAGTGGGGAAGTTGAGCTTGATGTGTCCGCGTTCGGTGTTGACGTTGACCGCGCCGCGCAGCGCGCCGTGGTGGGTGAGCGTGACGGGGCTGAAATCGGTTTCTATGTCTAACGTGCCTGCAAAATTTTGTATGACGACTTCGCGTCCGGCTTCGATAGAGGTCGCGCCCGTCACGTCGCGCACGACGACTGCGCCATTTTCGTTGTTGATGTGCAGCTTGCCGGTGTGGCGCGTGACTTCGACGGATTCGTTTGAACTTTGAATCGAAAGGTCGCCCGTCAACGCTTCTGCCCCGATGTGCGAGTGCGTAGCGTTGATGACCGTCCCGCCTTTGATTTCACGTAACTGCAAACGGCTGTCGCGCGCTGCTTCGATAAAGACCAGCGGTTGATTCGTTGGGAATTGCGCGGGAGCCGTTACGTTGCGCAAGTCGAGCCGCGCGTTTTTCAGGTTCAACTTGAGCGCGCCGGTGAGCGCCGTTAGCCGATGATTGCCTGCGTTGGCGGTTAATTCGAGCGCGCCTTTGAGATTGTCAATGACTACATCGCGTTGAATTTCATCGAGCGATACGTCGCCTGTTACATCTTGAATTTGCAGCGCGCCGCGTGCGGCTTCGATATTCAGCGTGCCTTGATGTTGTGCGACGGTGACGCCGCCGCATTGGCGAATGGCGTAACTGCCTTTGGTGTTGCGCAACGTCACTTCGCCACGCGCGTTGTTGATTGTGATCGGCGCAATCATAGCCGCAGGCAATTCGATAATTAGTTGCGTAGTGAAAGGCTGTGCGACGTTTGTGGCCTGTTCAGCGAATTCGAGTTGTGTGCCGTTCGTGCGAATCTGCAATTGAATGTTGGCGGCGAGCGCACGCGCTTGCGCTTCATCAGTGGCGCGAATGCGCTTAATTAAACTGGCACGCGGGTGAGGCAGTTCGCTTGAGCGAATTTCTACGTCGCCGCTCCAACGTTCGATTAGCAGGCTGCCTTTAGCGGGCAGCGTGAAAGTTTGCGGAGCGTCGTCATTCACGGTGATGGATTCGCCCATCACGTTGGCACTGAGTTGATTGAGCCGCGAGTTGAATCGAGCGACGACGTTTGAATTGCGCGATAGATAGGTTGAGGCGAGGCCGCTGGCGACGATCAACAGCATGGCGAATACGCTGGCAGGGCTGAATAAGCGCGGCGCGGCTTTATCGGTTGAACGATAGGTGTATTGCCACAGCACGCGCCCGACCACGAAAGCGAGCAGGAACCAGAACCAGTACTTGCCAGCGGTCGCCAGCGAAAACGATTCGCCACGCCATTGCATGACGAACAAGATGCCGCCGATAGCTGAGAGTACGAGTCCGCCGACGGGCGAGCGCGGCTGGCGGTCAATCAAGTAATTGCCGACGCGGACGAGTCCGGCCAGCACCAATAGCAACGGCCACGCGCGCATCAGCCAGTGCGAAGCCATTGCCAGCGTAGCGTTGTCAGGCGCACGCAACAGCGTCACGCCTGCGGCGCAACACGTCAGAGCCAGCAACACTGCGAAAAGGCGTTTGCCCATAGTTTGGGTTTACCCCCAGTTATCAAGGCGATGTTCGGCGAAACGATGTTCGGCGTTGATCAGATTAGTTGCCGTAGGTTCTTTGTTTTGGTCGTAAGTGGAAGGCAAACCGGTCGTCATACCCGTTGACATAAAAGAAACCGGTCGTGGTTGATAAGGCGTTTCGGGTTGCGCGTTATGCGACGACGCTTTGAAAAGGCCGCGCAGGCAATAGGCCACCGCGATTAAAAACAAGAGCGGCCACGCGCGATTGACGAAACGCGGCGCGAGTTGGTCGAGCGCCGTGAGTGCGCCGATGCCCAGCAGATAAGCGCCCCACACGTACAAATTGTTTTGCAACCAGTGTTTGATGCGCGCGTCTTCAGCGGCGAGATCGGCTCCGGCACGGGCGCGTTGCGCGGTTTGCCACGCATCGAACAGCGAAAACAAATACAACGCCCCGCCGCCCATAATGAATGCAAACGTAGGGAAGTCGTTCAACAGCGAAGCCAACTGCCACAAGCTCACCGGCAATACGAAATGACAGAGCGCCTTAACGTGTTGTCCGTTGTAAGCCGCGCCAAGTCCGGGTACGAGCGCGAAGAGCGTGGCTACGAAAGGCGATTTGTGATGCGCGGGAGCAGCTTGCTGGTATTGCGCTGCTGCTTGAGAACCCTGATAACGATGATAACGAATGCTCTCAATACCCGCGACGATGCATTCCTGACAGTAAGGATGACCTTTGACGCGATGGTCACAGCGTTGGCAAAGCGCGCGCTGGCAGTGGTGGCAGCGCACGCCGGTCATTTGAGTTGGATGAAAAGCGCATTGCATGTGAGGCCTAATGTGAACG
>JANNUY010000312.1:0-1568 GCA_031414155.1 Acidobacteriota bacterium | reverse complement strand
AATCTCTTTCAATGAACTATTTATGGCAGAGATTTCTACCACGTTAGGCCAAGACTTAACTTGCTGGAAAAACCATCCAGCTTACGAAGAACTCAGGACTTTTGGCGCGCTTGCCGCCTGATTTCTGTTCACACTATTGCTTGAAAATGTGAATGGAAAAGAGCGATACAGCATTTTTAGCCGCCATAGTCTTTGCACATAACTTGACTCTTTTGCAGGAAGCGCGGCAGCTTCGGTGGCGCAAGCCCTTCTGACTTTATGGATAAAACATCGCGCAGCCTGCGATATCGGCCTTTATGCCACTCATAAGTTTCAAGGATGACCTCATCGCCGCCCATTCGAGTATTGGTGATGATTTGCGGCCATCCCTGCTCACCTTGATATGTGTAAATGAATTGCCCCCAAATTTTGCCGAGGTATCTATTCCCGTTGGTCGAGAATATTCCCCAGGCGCAATTTCCTGTCGCGCCACAAATTAGGGGGACGAAATAGACTGTTGGCGCTTGAGCAGAGAGCTTAAAGGCAAATGCTCGATCTCCCCATATTCCTGAAATATGGCGATCTTCTTTGGCTATTTTTTGTAAAGCCATCTTTCGCAGCTTTTTGCTGGAAAAGTTTTGAGGCTGTGCGCAATTCCAATCAAAAGCGACGAGTTTCTTCTTTCTCATCACGGGCCATCGCAGGTTTTTCGCCTCAATAGTTTGCAACGCCAGAGAGGCTAGGATGACTATCAGGATTGCCGATGGTTTCATAATCACTCGCTCAACGACTTGTGTTTTGCTTCCTTCTTACCTGCACAACCGTCGCCATCGCGCTGAGACGATGTAAGCCATGACCCAGTGGTGTCTCCTTCACGATCAGGCCGTGTGCGCTACACCGTTTAACTGCACCAGCATCGGTTCTTCGCTCGTTTTCTGAAAGCGTTCGATGCACACTAGGCAAGGGTAATGCAGCTTCTCTTTTCCCTCATCGTCAGCCGCCATCGCCAATCTTTCCTGATGCACGCGCGTAACTAAATTCATCAACTTGTGCAAGGCAGTCGGCAGACTTTCGCGTTTCAGGTCGCCGACTACGTCGTCACCTGTGCCAGCAGCGTCGCGGTAATTCGACAGTTGGCAACAAAGCGTGAGGCGTCCGCGATAGTCAACGTTCAGGTCATCGAGCGTGAGCGGAGCGCAACGCGGCAGGAAATAGTCCGTATAAAAGCCTACGGCCATCGAAATCTCGTGCTTGAATCCAGTCATTACGCGGGCTACGTCGCGTTCGACGGCACGCCATTCACTGAGCGGTAAAATCAGGTCTTCGCCGAGATTGTGTTCGGTCGGCATCTGGTGGCCGAAAATCTGCCGCTTGACCTTGAGGTGCGCGCCCAACAATGCGAGTTGGTCTATCTCGCGGCGATTGGCGCGATTGATGGTCGTCACGATGCTCGCGTCAATCCCCAGTGCCTGACACGCCGCGATGGCGGTAACGACTTCGCGGTAAGAATCCTTGCCGCGTATGCCGTCGTGTGTCGCCACCGTAGCTCCATCCAAACTAAACGAGACGCCGCCGAGTTTGGCGCGGCG
>JANNUY010000311.1:0-8870 GCA_031414155.1 Acidobacteriota bacterium | reverse complement strand
CCGCACACGCACGTTTTCAGCTTGAAAAACGAGGACTTTTCGCGCGATCCCGCCGTGGTCGAATCAATGAATAACGACATGCTCATTAAGAGCGAGTCGCAACCAGCGCAAACCGGGAAAGTTATGATCAACGCCAGCCACCGACTCAAGGAAGAATTTCTGCGCATTACGTTACCCGTGCTGATTCTGCACGGGACGGCTGACAAGGCGACTAAGCCATCCGGCAGTCAGCATTTCTATGAACAAGCAAGCTCCCGCGATAAAACGCTCAAACTTTACCAAGATCATTTTCACGATTTACTGAACGATACGGATAAGGAAATTGTCATGGCGGACATTCAGGCTTGGATGGACGAGCGCATTCCGGCGCAAACAAAAACCGCTGCCGTTTCGTGGAGCTGCCTGAAAATAGCAATGCAAATTCCGCTCGTGGAAGAAATTTCGGGCGAAGTTCGCCCAGCATCCCCAGTGTCTCGGAACTCATTCCGACGATGCTGGCCGACGATGCTGGCCGACGATGCTGGGTGAACTTCGCCTAATAGAGGAAAAGGAGAAGCAAGATGGCAAACGATAAATACATAAAAGACCAAACCGCGTTGCTGTTCATTGACCCTTACAACGACTTTCTGTCTGAGGGCGGCAAGATGTGGTCGCTGGTCGAAGGCGTCGCTAAAGAGGTGGAGTTGCTCGATAACCTGCGCACTATCACGACAGCCATCCGCCAAGCGGGCATACAGGTTTTCATCGCGCCGCATCGTCGCTGGCAAGCGGGCGATTTCGAGCATTGGCAGCATCCGACGCCCTATCAACTTGACTCCGCCGAGATGCAAGTGTTTGCCGCCGGTTCGTGGGGTGGTGAATGGCATCCCGATTTCGCGCCGCAACCGGGCGACCTCATCGCCAAAGAACATTGGGGCGGCAGCAGCTTTGCCAACACCGATCTGGATTGCCTGCTCAGACAACGCGGCATCACCAACCTGATCGTGATCGGTTTGCTGGCGAATACCTGCGTCGAAACCACCAGCCGTTATGCCGTCGAATTGGGCTATCACGTCACGCTCGTCAAAGACGCGACAGCGGCGTTCAGCGCCGACCGCATGCAGTCAGCGCACGAACTGAACGGCCCGACTTAAGCACACGCCATTCTGACGACGGCTGAATTGCTCGCCGCGCTACACCAAGTATCGGCATAGCCGAAAACAACTGGAATCAAGAGGAGAAGGACATGAAAAATAAAGCTCAAACACAAACCGGCGCTACGGTTGCCAGGAATCAATACGCCGAAATCAGAGGACGCAAAATCGCTTATCGTGACATCGGTGCAGGCGCTCCGCTCATTTTGTGCAATCGTTTTCGAGGGATCATGGATGTTTGGGATCCGGCGTTTCTTGATCATCTCGCGCGAAACTTCCGCGTCATTACCTTCGATCCCAGCGGCTTCGGGTTATCAACGGGCGAGCCGAATACGGACATGCTCAAGTATGCCAATGATGTCAGAGATTTGGCCGAAGCCTTGAAGCTGGAAAAGATCATTGTCGGCGGGTGGTCGTTCGGCGGCTTCGCCGCGCAGATCGTCGTGACTGAATACCCCGAACTGGTTTCCCACGCGATCCTGATTGGAACCAAGCCGCCCGGCAAGAATGAACACGCCATTGAACAGATTTTCTTCGATACGGCGTGGATACAAGACTACACGTTGGAACATGAAATCATCCTCTTCTTCGAGCCTGCTTCCACCGCAAGCCGGAAGGCGGCGAAATTGAGCCACGACCGCATCGCTCAACGCACTGAGGAACGGAGCATCCCCATTCCTCCATCACTTTGGGATTCCTTCAGCCAGGGCGGCGCGGATTACGAGGCAGACAATTACAACGCCAGAGAGAAACTGGCTGCCACAAACATTCCCATCCTGGTCATTTCAGGCGATCACGAAATCTGCTTTCCGCCGCAAAACTGGTTTGCGCTGGTCAGGCAATTACCAACCACACAAATCATTGTCCTCCCACAGGCAGGACACGGCCCGCAGCATCAACACCCTGAGTTGGTGGCGAAATACATCACGGATTTTATTGGGCATACATAAAGGTAAGCCGAACAGGTAACCATACGGAAAGACTATCCATGACTTTCCGCATAACAAAACTGCAAATCGAAAGGAGCATCGCAAATGCCGTACATCAAAGTTGGGCAGGAAAATTCGCACGACATCCACATTTTTTATAAGGACTGGGGCAGCGGGCAACCGATTGTCTTCGGTCACGGCTGGCCGTTGAGCGCAGACGATTGGGACGCGCAGATGCTGTTTTTCGGGCAGCGCGGCTACCGCGTTATCGCGCACGACCGGCGCGGGCACGGACGTTCCAGTCAGACCTGGGACGGCAACGAGATGGACACTTACGCCGACGATTTGGCGGCACTGACTGAACATCTCGATCTGAAAGACGCCATTCACGTCGGCCATTCGACCGGCGGCGGAGAAGTGGCCCGCTACCTTGGCCGTCACGGCACCAAGCGCGTGGCGTTGGCCGTGCTGATCGGCGCGGTGCCGCCGCTGATGGTGCAAACCGAAAGCAATCCCGGCGGCTTGCCGATGTCGGTTTTCGACGGTATTCGCGCGGGTGTCGCGGGTGACCGCTCGCAGTTTTACCAAGACCTGACGCTGCCGTTTTACGGTTTCAACCGGCCCGGCGCGAAAGTCTCGGAAGGCATCCGCGAACGCTGGTGGTTGCAAGGCATGCTGGGCGGTGTCAAACCGCATTACGATTGCATCCAGGCGTTTTCGGAAACGGATTTCACCGAAGACTTGAAGAAGATTGACGTGCCGACGCTCATCATGCACGGCGACGATGACCAGATTGTACCCATCGGCGCATCGGCATTGCTGGCGGCCAAGCTGGTGCCAAACGCCACGCTCAAAGTTTATCCCGGCTATCCGCACGGGATGTGTACGACCAACCCGGAACAGATCAATGCCGACCTGCTGGCGTTCTTCCAGCAAGGTAGAAGCGCGGCTGCGCAAGTCTGAGTCTGAAACCAAACAATCACACAACCCAAAAGGAAACGTATGACTAATGCAATTGAAACTCTCTTCAAACCCGATGGCAAAAACGCGATTCACGACGGCATCGAACATGAACCCGGCGGTGGTAAGGCCTTGCTTGATCCCACCGATACGGCGTTGCTCTTGCTCGACCATCAGACCGGCCTGTTCCAAAACGTAAAGGACATCGGCATCACCGAGCTGCGGGCGAATACCACGGCGCTCGCTCGGCTGGCGGCGATGCATCAGATTCCTGTGATCACGACAGCATCCGTGCCCGAAGGCCCGAACGGCCCGCTCATGCCGGAAATTCACGAAGCCGCGCCGCACGCGGTCTATGTGCCGCGCAAAGGCGAGGTCAATGCCTGGGACAACGCGCTGTTCGTCAAGACGGTGCGCGAAACGGGTAGGAAAACACTGGTCATGGCTGGTGTGTGGACCAGCGTCTGCGTGATGTTTCCGGCGCTGGATGCCAAAGCGGCGGGCTTCAACGTCTACGCGGTGATGGATGCTTCAGGCGATCCGAGCGAATTCGCATCAAGAACGACGCTCGTACGCTTCACGCAGGCAGGCGTGATTCCGACGAGCGCCAATGCGGTCATTTGCGAAGTGCATCGCACCTGGAACCGTCCCGACGCCGCTCAACTCGCTGAACTCTACATGATGGTGTCGCCGAACTACCGCGCCGTGATGGAGAGCTATCGGAAAGCGCAGGAAGTCGTCAGCGCGAAGTAACTGCGCCAACCGTGTGGAGAACATTCTTATGAATCCAATCCCCGACCTGATTTTGCAGAACGGGCGCATCACCACGCTCGACGCGCGCCAACCTGAAGCGGCCAGTCTGGCCGTCAAGGATGGCCGCATCATCAGCGTGGACGGGGCCGTGGGTGACGCAACGCAAATGCAACGCGGCCCTGACACCACGGTGATTGATCTGAAAGGCCGCCGCGTCATTCCCGGTCTGAACGATTCGCACATTCATCCGATTCGCGGCGGGCTGAATTACAACCTGGAATTGCGCTGGGACGGCGTGCCTTCGCTGGCGGATGCGCTGCGGATGTTGAAAGAACAAGCCCGCCGCACGCCCGCGCCGCAGTGGGTGCGCGTGGTCGGCGGTTGGTCGGAGTTTCAATTCAAAGAGCGCCGCCTGCCTACGCTCGCTGAAATCAATGCCGCCGCGCCCGACACGCCAGTCTTCATCCTGCATCTGTATGCTCAGGCATTGCTGAACAAAGCCGCGTTGCGTGCGGTCGGCTACACCAAAGACACGCCCGATCCGCCGGGCGGCGTGATTGAGCGCGACAAACGCGGCAATCCGACGGGGCTGCTGATCGCCAAACCGAACGCGATGATTTTGTATGCGACGTTGACGAAAGGGCCGAAACTTGGCTTTGACGATCAACTCAATTCGTCGCGGCAGTTTATGCGCGAACTCAACCGGCTGGGCGTGACCAGCGTAGTGGACGCGGGCGGCGGCTTTCAGAACTACCCCGATGATTATCAAGTTATTGAGCAATTGCACCGCGACCATCAGATGACGGTGCGCGTTGCTTACAACTTGTTCACGCAAAAACCAAAGGGCGAACTCGCCGACTTCCAAAACTGGGCGAAGCAGGTCAAGCCCGGCCAGGGCGATGATTTTTATCGCCACAACGGCGCGGGCGAGATGCTGGTTTACACGGCGGCGGATTTTGAAGACTTCCTCGAACCGCGTCCCGATCTGGCCGCGACGATGGAAGACGAACTCAAGCAGGTCGTGACCTTCCTCGCGCAAAACCGCTGGCCGTTCCGGTTGCACGCGACTTACAACGAAACGATTGAGCGCGCGTTGAACGTCTACGAACAGGTCAATCGGGAAGCGCCGCTCGACGGGTTACATTGGTTTTTCGATCACGCCGAAACGATCACTGACCGTAACATCGAACGCATCCGCGCGCTGGGCGGCGGCATCGCCATCCAGCATCGGATGGCTTATCAAGGCGAATACTTCCGGCAACGGTACGGCGCGGAACAAACCAAACGCACGCCGCCGATCAAACGCATGCTCGAACTCGGCGTGCCGGTGGGCGCGGGCACCGACGCGACGCGCGTGGCGAGTTACAACTCCTGGGTGTCGCTCTATTGGCTGGTGACGGGACGCACGGTCGGCGGTCTGCAAATGTATGACGACGCCAATCGCCTCGACCGGCTGGAAGCGCTGCGGCTGTGGACGGTCGGCAGCAGTTGGTTTTCGAGCGAAGACGGCAAGAAAGGCGCGCTGGCGCCGGGGCAGTTGGCGGATTTGACGGCGCTGTCGGCGGATTACTTCGCCGTGCCCGAAGAGGAAATCAAAGCGATTGAAGCGGTGCTGACCGTGGTTGGCGGTCAAGTCGTTTACGCGGCGGAGGATTTCGCGCCGCTTGCGCCCGCGCCGTTGCCGGTCAGTCCCGACTGGTCGCCGGTCAAGCAATTTGGGCAATTCGGGCAACGCAGCGGTAATGCGCAAGCGAGCGCCCATTGCGTCACGCATCGTCACGCACACGCAGCAGCGCCTCACCGGACAGACGCTGCCGGATTGTGGTGGCCGGGTTGTGATTGCTCCGCATTTTGAACGGAGAACCGCAATGAAGCTGAATCCTCAAACCGACGTGCAGTCGCCCTCCGTCGCGTTCATCATCACGCACACCATCGCGGTGGGCGCGGAAAAGCCGTACGAAGACTGGCTGACTGAGATTCAACGCGCCGTCAGCCAACAACCGGGTTATCTCGGCAGAGAGATTTTTCGCCCCGCGCCCGGCAGTCGCAAATACACGAGCATCCTGCGCTTCGACACGCTGGCGCACCTGAACGACTGGTCTGAGTCAGAGATGCGCCAATCCTTTGTCGCGCAAGTCAGGCATCTGCTCGAACACGGCGATCAGGTCGAAATCAACACTGGCGTGGATTTCTGGTTTACGCCTGAAGGTCTCAAGCCACCCAAACCCTGGAAGCAGTTCTTGCTGACCGCGAGCGCCGTTTATCCGCTGAGCCTGCTGATTCCGCGTCTGCTACGTCCGCTGATCGAAGTCCCGCCGCCGCTCGGTTACGAACTCATCCGGGCGTTGTTGATGGCGCTGACGCTCACGGGCTTGCTGACCTTCGTCGTCATGCCGCGTTACACACGACTGGTGAAACGGTGGCTGTATGCGGACTAGACAGTCATTCTCAGCGCACGCTTTGATCGGGTTGTGTTGGCTGTCCGCCGAGGTGCATCACACCACGTTCACGCGCAACATTGCCCCTTCGCATTTTTTTCAGTCAGAGCGGATTCGTTGACACCTATCAAAAGCCTATAGTAGCGTTCGCCGCCGTCAACAAAACCAATATCATTCACTCTCTTAACGGCACTCTCTTAACGGCACTCTCTTAACGGAGCGAGAATCACTCTGAGAAACCTAAAAATTACACTCCCTGAACGCGCCCTCGAAGCCCTCTTTGGCCCATACGATCAGAACATCAAATATCTGGAATCGGTGTTGAGCGTGAGCATCGGCGGGCGCGGCAATGATGTCTCTATCGAAGGCGACGAGGCCGATGTCGCAGTGGTCGAGCGCATTCTCAAGGATTACGCCCAGCTTTTCACCGAAGGCAAAGCGCCCACTGACGTAGAGTTGCGCGACGCCTTCAAGCAAATCGCCGACGACCGCACGGCGACGTTGCGTGACGTATTCAACAACCAAAAACGCATCAATCCTGCCGGACGCAAACAGGTCAGCGCCCGTAGCGCCAATCAACGTCTTTATCTCGAAGCCATCGAACAGCACGACATGACGTTTGGCATCGGGCCAGCCGGAACCGGAAAAACTTATTTGGCCGTGGCGATGGCAGTGCAATACCTGATGCAAAAGCGGGTCAATCGCATCATCCTCGCGCGCCCCGCTGTTGAAGCCGGCGAGAAACTCGGCTTCCTGCCCGGCGATTTGCAGGACAAGGTTGACCCTTATTTGCGGCCTTTGTATGACGCGCTGTTTGATTTGGTTGATTACGAACGAGTGACGAAGTTTCTCGAAAAGCGCGTGATCGAAGTCGCACCGCTGGCGTTTATGAGGGGAAGAACCCTTGGGGATGCTTTCATCATTCTCGACGAAGCGCAGAACACGACTACTGAACAGATGAAAATGTTTCTCACACGCATCGGCTTCGGCTCTAAAGCCGTGATCACGGGCGACGTGACGCAGATTGATTTGCCGACCGGGCGCAAGTCCGGCCTGATTGAAGCCCAACGCATCCTCAACAATGTGCCTGGAATCTCCTTCGTTCATTTCGACAAAAACGACGTGGTGCGCCACCATCTCGTGCAAATGATCGTGCAGGCTTATGAAGAACACTCCAACAAAGTAAGCATCTAAAATGGCAGCGCAGATGGAAGGCAAAAGGCAAAAGTCTGAAGCCGTGCCGCCCGAAGTTGTGCCCATTGAGGTAGTGAACCGGCAGCGCGTCAAAGCGATAGACTTGTCACGCGCGGCGCAATTGTCACGCGCCGTGTTAGATGGCATCGGCGAGCGTGAGGCGACCCTGACGTTGAGTTTTATTCGTGACCGCCAGATGCGCCAATTGAACCGTGATTATCGTGGCATTGATAAACCGACCGACGTGCTGTCGTTCGCTTATCTCGAAGCCGCCGATGAATTCGCGTTCAACCACGACGACACGCATCTGGGCGATGTCGTCATTTCTGTCGAAACCGCTGAACGTTATGCCGCTGAACAAGGATTGACCTTTGCGCGCGAAATCGAATGGCTGGTGATTCACGGCACGTTGCACGTCGCCGGTTACGACCACGAAACCGATCACGGCGAAATGAACCGGCTGGAAAAACGGCTGCGCAAACAATTATTGAAATAGTGGCTAGTGGTTAGTGGCTAGTAGTTAGTGAGGAAAACCTGCTAGCTACTAGCTACTACCCACTAGCCACTAGCCACTATAAGAAATGGAAATTGAATTACTTTTGACCGGCATCTTCACCTTGATGCTGGTCACGATTGCGACGGTAAAAAGTGCGTTGGATGAGTTAAGCGACGTGTCGTTGCGTTTGCTCGTGCGCGAAAAGAAAGATTCGCCCGACGTAGCCTTTTGGAATGAACTGCTCGAACATTATCAACAACTGACGTTTACGCTGACCTTCGGCATACATCTTTGCATCGGTTCGCTCGCCATTCTCCTCAGCGCGATTTCACATCGTTATCTGCAATCCTATTTCTGGCTGCCTGCGCTGTGCCTGATGCCGGTCGCCATCTTGCTGTTTCGGCAAGTTGTACCGCTGCTGATTACGCAAAATCGGCCCGAAGACGTGCTGTATAAAATGCGTATCCCGATTCGGCTGTGGTGGTATACGTTAGGCGTCATCACCTGGCCGATCTATCGCGCCTTGCGCAAACTCAAACGCGCCGATGACAAACCCATTACCGAAGAAGACGCTGCCGAAGACACTGAACGCGAGATGCAGGCCTTCCTCGATTTCGGCGAGCAGGAAGGCATCATCGAAGGAGAAGAAGGCGAGATCATTCAAACGATTATCGCCCTCGGCGACCGTTCGGTCAGCGAAGTCATGACGCCGCGCCCGAACATCATCGCCATCGAAGCGCGCGCCACGTTGCAGGAAATTCGCGCGCTGATGATCGCGTCGAAATACTCACGGCTGCCGGTTTATCGTGAGCAACTCGATGACATTTTCGGTGTGATTTACGTACGCGACTTGCTGCCTTATTGGGCGGACAGTACGGTGACGGACGAAAGCGGCCCGCGCGCCGGAGCCATCGCACGGCGCAATCTTTACGAGATTCCCGAATCCAAAAAGATCGCCGACCTGATG
>JANNUY010000310.1:0-1243 GCA_031414155.1 Acidobacteriota bacterium | reverse complement strand
GAACACGCAAGGCGTGACCGCGACCTTCGATCATCTGGGCGAAAGCACGACGCTCGAAGCGCAAGCCGTAGCCGACACGCGCGAATACATGCACGCGCTGCGTCGCATTGACGAGTCGGGCATTCAGTCGAATGTGTCAGTCAAGCCTACGCAACTCGGTCTCGATATTGACGAGCAGCTCTGTTATCGGAACATCCGCGACATCGTGGCCGAAGCCCATCGTCTGAACAATTTCGTGCGCATTGATATGGAAGATTCGACCAAGACCGATGCGACCTTGCGTTTGTTGCGGCGCTTGCGGGTTGAATACGCCAACGTAGGCATCGTGTTGCAAGCCTATCTTTATCGCACTGAAAAAGACTTGGAGGACGTGCTGGCCTTAGGTTCGCGCGTGCGGTTGTGCAAAGGCGCTTATGACGAACCCGCCGAAGTCGCGTTCCCTGAAAAAGCCGAGGTTGACGCCAATTACATCAAGCTGATGAAACGGTTGCTCACGAGCGGCATTTATCACGGCATCGCTACACAGGATGAAAAGATGATCGTGGCGACCAAAGAATTCGCTGCGCAAGAAGGCATCAGCCGCGACACATTTGAGTTTCAGATGCTTTACGGCGTACGCCGCGATTTGCCGGTGCAACTCGCGCGCGAAGGCTATCGCGTCAGAACCTATGTGCCTTATGGCGAACATTGGTATCCTTACTTTATGCGCCGTCTGGCGGAGCGTCCGGCAAACGTGTGGTTTGTGTTGAAAAATCTGTTCAAAGGCTAGAGCAATTCGCGCGCGAGTTGTTCCCATTCCGCTTCAAGGGACAAAGACAATTCGGCGCGACGATGGGCTTGGGCGTACCAATACTGCGCGTTGGAAAGGTCGCCTTCGACGCGATGCAGATAAGCGTGAATCGCCGACGCCTCACGAGTTTCGATGTCTTGCACGATCTCGTGGGCGCGCTTCCAATTGCCGTGGCGTTCGTGCCACAGCGCCGTCAAGTAAGGCGAAAGTTCGTCGGATGGTTTTTCGAGCGCGATAAATTCTTCGTAACTCATCAATAGTTTAGCTCCTTGCGGCGGTTTAGCTCCTTTCGGTGGACACTTGATGCTAAAGTCTGGCCGAACGTTTTGCCAAGTTCGTTATTCAACTCAATTCAAAAAGGAAACCTGAATGGAAAACCTGCCTGTCAATGCAGCGCCTTATCAAGTCGCGCCGCCGCGTTATTCGGTTGCGCCGCATATGGTCACAACGGCT
>JANNUY010000309.1:0-2957 GCA_031414155.1 Acidobacteriota bacterium | reverse complement strand
ACGGAATCAGCGTGGCGTTTTGATTGGCAGCAAGTTGCGTGAGCAAGCGGTCGGCGGGCGGACAACTCGAACAACCCTCAGAAGTAAAAAGCTCTACGATTATTGTTGAGTTGGTGGACGGTGGGTTGCCGGAAGCGTTGCTAGATGCGGCGGCCTTCACTTCGAGCGTGGTGATTTCAGGTTGCGGGTGTGCGAACCAAACAACGCTGCACACCAGCGTAGCGAGTAAAACGATTAACCATTTCATCAGCGGTATCCTCCGGCTGTTTAATTGAGTTGGTCAGGCGAATTATTCCGCGTAAAAAAAACAAAGGCGAGACGGCGCAGCTGGTGGGCTGTGCTGTCTCGCCTTTGGATAAAGCGTATCGTGCGCCTGAACTACTTCTTCACTTTGGGCGGTACGATGGAATCTTTGCACGCTTTGGCGACGCGGAACTTGACTACGGTTTTGGCCGGAATCTTGATCGCCTCGCCAGTCGCGGGATTGCGACCCATACGGGCATTGCGCTTGGCTTTCACCAATTTGCCAATGCCGGGAATGGTGAAGGCGTCGTTTTTCTTGGTTTGCGCCAAGGCGACAGCGGCGAATTCGTCAATGATTTCGCCCGCTACTTTCTTGGATACAGTGAATTTCTCAGCAAAGTGAGCGGCCAGTTGGCTCTTGGTCATTTGTTTAGCTGCCATTTTTGTTGGTCTCCTTAACAAGTATTGATTAAGTGCGTGAATGAAACTGCCTGCCTTACCGGCCAAACGATTTCAGTCTCGCAGGGTGAGAAGTTCTCGCCTAGAAGCGAACAGCACATGCGTGGTTGCGATGGCGATCAAGGATGATAAAGACGATCCCGCATTACTGTGGGGGGGTAAAAAGCGTCCGCCCAACCATTGCTGCTCTTTGTTGTTCCGCACAGACTATGATTCAAAAATTGCGTGAATCATTAGACTTCAAGGCTAAAACGGGGCGCAGTATAGCCGAGCGACAATAGTGGCGCAAGCCGTGGAAGCCCTGATTTTATTGGATAAATTTTCAACCTAATCTTTCCACACCGCATGGCTATTGATGAATTCACCAATGTGCGAGCTGCGCGCGCTGCCCTTCGTGACGCGCGCCGATGAAGCAAACGCACTGGATTGCCAAAACTTTGCGCAATGGTTTAGATTTCTGGTGCGTGATGCAAGAGCCTCATTTGGCGCAGCGCGCATCGTCATTGAACATCTATTTGGTAATCACTATTTTTCATAATTGATTGATCGAGGAGGATCATCGTCGTGCCATTAGCAACCTGCCCTGAGTGTGCCTCGGATATTCACGTAGATGAAGACGTGGACAAAGGCGAAAACGTGTTTTGCGAAGAATGCGAAACGAAACTTGAAGTTGTTGGTTTGGACCCGATTGAATTGGACATCGCACCGGACGATGAAGAAGAGGACGAAGACGACGAGGAAGATGACTGAGCTTTATTGAATAGGGCGCGCGGCCGTCGGCGCGTGATAACCCGTGCGATTGGCACGCAGTTTCACCTCAGGCCGCATCGAACGAATCTCGACGGGATGAAATTGTCCGTCGCGTTTTTCAGGATAAAACGCCAGCGCATAACTGGCGCGCATCTCTTCGGCCAGGGCTTTGAAAATCGGTGTGAAGTCATGCACATCCGCCGCGAAATCGCGTCCGCCAGTGGTTGAGACTACGCGCGTGGCGTCGAGTGGTGTGATGACGCGCTCACGCGCTTGCGTGGCCGAGAGCATGTAAGACGGCAAGGTCACGGAATAAACCGTCACGCCTGCCGCTTGCGCGCGTCGCAACAGTTCGCGCCGGTCAATCGTGCTGGCTGAATCGAAGCCGTCTGTGATGACGACAATCACTCGTCGAACCGGGCGGCCTTTTCGCATACGCGGCGCGTTGCGTTCGAGCAACGTGATTGAACGATCCAACGCGTCGTAAATGCGCGTCGAACCTTCGAAACGTTTCAGCTTGCTGAAGGCGCGCTCGATCTTGCGCGGGTCGTCGGTGAAACCTTGCAGCACTTTGACATCGTAATTGAATGCCACCGCCGCAAAGACCGATTCGCCTTTCATCAGTTCAGTGAACCGCAACGAGGCATCGCGCAACGTCACGGTTTCTTCGGGCTTGAGGCTGCCTGATAAATCAAGCGCAAACACCACAGCCAACGGACGAGATAACGTGCTTTCGTTGGTGATGTTGAAAAGGTCTATGGCACGCGCGCGTCCGTCTTCGACGAGTTGAAAGTCTTCGGCGCGCAAGTCGCGGATGTAGTTGCCGTTCTGGTCGGTGGCAATCACGTCGAAGGTCACGACATCGGTTTCAATGCGTAATGTCAGTCCCGGTTTTTGGTCGTCAGGCGTTTTGCTGTTTACTTGCGGCGGCAATGACCAGCCGCGTTCACTGATGACGCGCGGCAAGTCGTTCGGAGCTTTTTCAGCAGAGTTCTTTTCGCGGGCAGGAGCTTGCGCCAATGACACAGATGACACGATGCCCCCGGTCAAAAGCCAAAGTGCGAGCCGAGTGAATTGAAGCGGGATGCCTTTCATAGATGCGTCGTAATGTGTCAGTGAATCGAAAACCTGATGTGCCACTGATTATAGATCACGCCGGAGCTTTTATGCGCTTATCTATTGTTTACGGATTTATTTTTTTGCTGTTGACGAGTTCCGTCTTCGCGCAAACCGGCGCGCTCAAAGGCCGTGTGAAATTGCAAGACAGCAAAATGCACGGCGGCGTCACGGTCAAAGCGCAACGCTTCACCGGAACCAAACCCGTTGCCGAACCGGTCGAAACGCAAACCAACGAAAAGGGCGAATTCATGTTCGAGAAGTTGGCGGCGGGCGAATACATGCTGAGTTTTGCGAAGCAGGGCTTCAAGACGGTTGCTAACACGCGTCGCCAGGAAGTCACTGGCGGCGAGACCTTGCAACTCAAAGAACTCACCCTTGCCAAAGAA
>JANNUY010000308.1:0-10024 GCA_031414155.1 Acidobacteriota bacterium | reverse complement strand
GCACAAAGATCACAAAAAGAATTCATTCCATTGAGTTTTCTTTTGTGTCTTTTGTGCCTTTTTGTGGCGAAAGCCCTTCTGTTAATAGCGTGTGCTTACGCTTCCCGCGTTGCCATTATGGTTTGGCAAAACTCGACCGCGCGCGCCTCAGCCCAGCCGCGATCTTCATCGGGTTGAAGCGCGCCGCAAAAGGCTACGTGGCCACCGTGCGTAGTCGGCACAAGCAAGACGTTCGGATTATTCGCAATGCGCTGATCGCTAAATGACTCAAACGGAATGAACGGATCGTCTTGCGCCGTAATGATCGCGGTCGGCACGGTGATCTGCGAAATGAAGGGCAACGAACTCGCGTTGTCGTACTAGCCTTGCGCTCCGTCGAATCCATTGTGGCGTTGATAGATTTCGTCCCAGTCCCACAGATGACGAATGCGCAAGAACGGCGTCATTTCAAACTGGTTAGGAAACAGCCGCACCTTTTCACGTATCGTCCGCCGCAAGCTCAAAATAAACCGCCACTCATAGATAAAATTATCAACCCGCATAATTGCCCGCGAACACGCCTCTAAACTCACGGGCGGAGAAATCGCTACGACACCGCGCAATTGCGGCGGAGCGTCCGCGCCAAGTTCGCCTGCGAATTTCAACGACTGATTGCCGCCCATTGAGAAGCCTACGAAAAATAGCGCGGGCAGGCCGTCGCGTTTGATCAACTCGCGCGTAATTGAGTGCCAGTCCGCCGTCAGCCCCGAATGATAAAGCGTATTCGTCAGATGCATCGTGCCACCGCAATTGCGTACGTTGACGCGAATCACGTTGAAACCCGCAGCCCACGCTTTGTCGGCGACGCCCATCACGTAATGCGCATCCGCCGAGCCTTCTAATCCATGCACAACGATGATCGTGGCTTGCTGTTGGCGTTCGGGCTGCCAATGACAAAACGCAACAATGATCGTGTCGGCTTCGGTTTTGAATTCGCGGCGCTCAGGCCGAGCTTGCGACAACGCGAACTGACGCGGACGTTTGGAACCCAAAATCGTCATCGCGTGGCGGTTGCGCAAAAGCGGTGGCGCAACGAAAGGCCGTGCGGCGACGCGTTCGGCAAAACGCTGCAACACGGGCAGCTTGATAGTCACTTCAGCGGAATGAATTACGGCAGATTTTTGACTCATAAACGGAGCTTGCAATTCCTAAGAGGCAGCACGATGATTCGCACCAGTTACGCAGCAAAATAAACACGAACAAACTTTTTGAAGAAACCGTATCTTGCCAGCGCGTACTCATTATCACCAAACGCGCGGCAGCAAAGTTGTCACAGGAACCCGTTATGCAAACTTGCCTGAAATGCGGCTTTGCCGCCGAAACCAACGCAAAATTCTGCCGTCAATGCGGCTCGTCTCTGTTCACCGACAGCGGCGAATCAGAAGCGCCCACCCAACATTACGGACGCCAAACGCCGTCGCCCGTGCCCGAACCAGCTTCGTCGCCTTTCACTACGCCCATGCCGCCGCAAGTGCCGCCGAGCATCGCTGACACATTCGCGCCTGACACCGGGCGCTTGCATAACCCCGGCGTACCTCCGCCACCGATGCCTTATCAACAAAATCCCTATCCCGCGCCGATGTATGGCGCGCCGCCTGCCGCGCCAGCGGCCAAATCGAACCTGTGGAAGTGGGCGCTCGGCGTCGTGTTGGGCAGCGTGCTGATTTGTGGCGGCTGTGTCAGTTACGGTTTGTATAAAGCGCAGCAGATGGGACAAGGGCTGCAAGGCAAGATCGAAGCTGCGGTAAAAGAAGCCGAGCGGGCTGCCGCAGAAGCCAACCAGTCAGCCGTACCAAACGTACCGCCTGTCATTGGGCCGGATGGCAAGCCGGTTCCGCCGCCACCGCCCGTGCCGGGCAGCAGCAACGTTTCACCTGACTTGGCGAAACTGAAATATCCGAACGCTTCGCAAACTCAGCATACGAAAGTCTTCGGGCAGGAGATAATCAACTTAACCAGCGAAGACGGCTTCGATGCAATCAAGGCGTTTTATCAAACTCAAATGGCAATGGGCGACCCCATCACTGAAAACGAGAGCAACGGCAGCAAAACAGTGGTTTTTCAAAAAGGCCAGGTGATGGTTACGCTCAACGCAGCAGAGGACGATAAGAACCAGATCACGCTCATTCGTTCGACGCTCATACCAAATCTGAGAGAGGCCGCGAAACCCTAACCATACGCAGAAAGCAGTTTTCAAGATGACACCAACTGGCTTAACCCCTTGCACTCAATGCGGCTATGAATCGCCCGACAACGCGAAGTTTTGCCGTAGTTGCGGCGCTCCGCTGTTTGCCGAAACCGAATCGTCAGCCGCCGGCACGCGCCATTACGGCAGGCAAGAAGCGTCTGCGCCGCACCCCATGTCGGCGCCGCTGCCTTCGCAACCGCTGCCGCCCAGTGTAGTTGACGCATTCGGTGACGAAACGCGACGGCAGGCTTATGTGCCGCCCGTCGTATCGAATACGAACCCGTTCGCCGCTCCACCCGTGCCGCAACAATACGGCTACGCGCCCCCCGTGCAGCAATACGGTTACGCGTCGCCCGTGCCTGGGCCTTCCAAACGTCGTCGCCTGCTCAAATGGGGCTTCGCGGGCAGCGCATTGGCGATTGCGATGGGACTCGGCGCGGCGATGAACGAAGACAACAACAACGCGCGAATTTCAGGTGCCGAACGCGCCCTCATCGAAGACGCACGCCGCGAAGGTCGCTTGAGTGAAAACTTGGGAAAGGGCTTTGACGATGCACGTGCGCGTGCCGAACGCGCGCGCAACGATGCAATACGTCAAGTCGAGCAAGCCCGTGACGCTGCCCGCCGCGCTGCCGAAAGCGCCAACAAGGCAGACGTATCGGGAATTCCGCTGCTTGATCTTGATAAATATGAATTCGATCAGGCGACGGTCAGCAGCGCCATTCGCATTCCCGGTAAAGAGATGCGGCAGCAATACGTCAATTCCGATTTTGGTCTGTTGGTAAAGCATTACCAACAATTGCTGGGCAAGCCGATCATCCTGCAAAACACCGAAGACGACGACGATAAACGCGCGCTCTTTCAATCGGTCGGTACGCCTGAACAGGCTTCCGTCAGCGTACTCATCAAACACAGCGACGAAGATAAGGGAGACTGGGAAATTTTGATCCTGCGCTCGCCCTTCAGCTTCCCGCGCGCCAGCGGAAGCACTATTACACCTCCTGCGCCGCCCGCGCCGCCTGCGATTGAGACCGCACCTGATGCCAAAGCGCCCGTCGGCAATGGCCCTGCTAATGAAAGCGCCAAACCTGTGGTTAAAGTGATTCGCTAACGCTAGCGTGGCTTATACACAAACGGGCAGGGCTGCTAACGAATGAGCAGCCCTGCCCGTTTTATTTATGTCGGCCTAAACAATTTGAATCATTGCCTGCCTCGCCCGCCCTTTCTGAATCAAACGAATTGCGGTACTTTTCGCCTGTCATAATCCTTCAACTAAACCCCAAAGGAGATTCCACTCGTGAAGCAATACAAGATCGGTGTCGTCGGCACCGGATTCATTGGCCCCGTACACGTCGAAGCCCTGCGCCGCTTAGGGATGCAGGTCGCCGCGCTGGTTGACGTTCCGCTCGAACGCGCCACCGAACGCGCGCAACAGATGGGCATCCCGCAGGCTTACGCGACGCTCGGCGAATTGCTCGCTGACAGTTCAATTGACGTAGTCCACATCACTTCGCCCAACCACTTGCACTTTCCGCACGCCAAAGCCGTACTCGAAGCAGGCAAGCATGTGATTTGCGAAAAACCGTTGGCGCTCTCGACGCAACAATCCGCCGAACTCGTCGCGCTGGCAAAAGCAAAGGGCCTGCGCAACGCGGTGAATTTCAATTTGCGTTTTTATCCGCTGGTGCAACACGCGCGCGGCCTGGTGCAAAGCGGCGAACTCGGTGATGTTTACATCGCGCAAGGTTCTTATCTGCAAGACTGGCTGCTGTTCGACACTGATTGGAACTGGCGGTTGGAACCCGGCCAAGGCGGTGACACGCGCGCCATCGGCGACATCGGTTCGCACTGGTTGGATATGCTGACTTTTATCACCGGGCAAAAAATCACGTCGGTGTGCGCTGACTTCGCTACGTTTTTGAAGACGCGCAAGAAACCGAAAGGGCCAATTGATACGTTCAGCAATAAGGTGCTGACGGCGGATGATTACATCGAACAGCCAATCAACACCGAAGATTACGCGACGGTGATGTTGCGCTTTGCCAACGGCGCACGCGGCGTCGTCACGGCTTCTCAGGTGAGCGCCGGACGCAAAAACCGTTTGTCTTACGAGTTGGATTGCGCGAAATCTTCCTTAGCCTGGGACAGTGAACGCCCTAACGAACTGTGGATCGGCCATCGCAATAAAGCCAACGAACTGTTGCTGAAAGACCCGTCACTGCTGCTGCCCGCTGCCGCGCAATTCGCCAGTTACCCCGGCGGCCACAACGAAGGTTTCCCCGACACGTTCAAACAGCTTTACGGCGAATTTTATCGCGCGCTCGAAAGCGACCCGAATGCGCCGACGCTTTACGCTTCATTCGCCGACGGGCATTACGAATTGCAACTCGGCGAAGCCATACTGCAAAGCGCCCGCGAATCGCGCTGGGTGGATGTCGCCTCATAATACAACGCGGAGCGCGGCGAGGCCTCGCCGCACTCCGCGAAAATAGCCAATGCTTGAAATCATCTTCATTTTCATTGTGATACCACGACGTATGACGAAGCTGGCACGAGTGCGCAATCGCAGTGCGCTCAAATGGAGTCTGGCTACTATCGGCGTATGGATTGCGACAGAAATCGTCGTCTCTATTTTAATAACAATTGGCTTCGTAATTTCGATGCTAACCTTAGGGACGCCCAAAAGCCTGGATAACGTTCCCTGGCTCGCCTACCTGCCCGCGTTGTTGGCCGCTCTCATCAGTGCGGAACTTATGATTCGCCGCCTACGATCACTTCCTACCTTACCCGCCGACGAATCCTTTACGTCATATGAATAGATTTTTGACGCTCGCCTTTATCGCACTGCTAGCCATGCCCGCGCTCGCGCAAACCGCGCGCGACGGCAAACCATTCAAAGGACAACTAGCGATTCAACTTTGGAGCTTTCGCCACGACTTTGAGAAAGACGTACCCGGCACGTTGCGCCGCGTGCGCGCGTTGGGTTTCACTCAGGTTGAGTTGGCGGGTTATTACGATTTGACGGCGCGGCAATTCAAAGCCGAACTCACCAAAGCCGGACTCAAGGCCGTCGCCATGCACGTCGGCTTTGACGAGATACAAAACAAGCTGGGTGAAATTATCAGCGAAGCTCAGTTGTTGGGCGTCAAACAAGTCGGTGTGCCGTGGATCAATTCGCCTTTCACCAAAACCGATTGCGAAAAAGCCATTGCCATATTCAATCAAGCAGGCAAGCAGTTGGCAGCGCGCGGGATTACGTTTTTCTATCACCTGCACGGGTATGAGTTCGTGCCGAATGAAGGCGGAGCAGGCACTTTGTATGACTTGTTGCTTGAGCGCACCGATCCGAAATTCGTGAAGCTACAACTCGACACGTTGCACGTCGCGCATCCAGGCCAAGACCCGGCGGCGCTGTTGCGCAAACATCCTGAACGCTTTGTCTCGCTGCATCTCAAAGATTTGCGCAAAGGCAAAGCGCCTGACAACACGGGCGAAGTCGCTGACGAAGACGGCAGGCCGCTGGGGCAAGGCGTCATCAACTGGCCTGACGTAATCAAAGCTGCGCGGCAAGCGGGCGTCAAGTGGTACATCATCGAAGACGAAACGCCCACCGTCTGGCAAGCTGTTCCGCAAAGCCTGAAATATCTTTCAGGCATTTGGCCAAGTATTTGGCCGAATATTGGGCGACGCTAAAGCAGGCGATTTTCCGAATCCCTCAACGGATTCAGACTTATCTATCCGTGCTAATCAGTCAGTGAGCCGTTAAATCTGTGTACCAATGTCTTGAGTTAGATTAGTCCCATTGCTCCGGCAAGGGCTGAGGGCCTGGACGAATGCCAGCGAGATCAGGGTCTTCGTCGCCGCTCGTGGTAGTGGCGGTCGCTTTACGCTCTTTCGCCTCGATCCGTCGTGTCTCTTTTTCTTTTTGCTTCTGTACGCGGTCTTTCTCCTTCTCACGTTTTTGAAAAGTTGGCCGCGATTTCTTCACCATCTTGATTATTTCCTCTTATATTTAATTTGATTTCACTTTTGAGATTCAGCGTCCGATTGGATTCAGCACCGACCAGACCTAAATGCTAAATCTATTTATCGTCTTTGCGCTCTGCCCCGTTCAGGTAAGCGGCAAAGTCATCTTCGGTTGATTCATCATTATCATCATCACCCTCATAGCCGTAGTCATTATCATCGTAATCGTCATCATAGTCGTCATCGTCGTCTTCTCCGCCGACGAACTGACTGCTGACAAGTTCACGCATTGGCCCTTTCGCGCCACGCTCTGATTTTGGCGCGCCCTTACTTTTATTGCGGCGCGGCGGTGCTGCATCAGGCCCGAAATTGCGGTTGGGTTTATCGCCAGACGGCGCTGGGGGCGCACCCATTGGCTCAGCGTTCGAGTAAGGGCGGGAAAGCGGCGGGCGCGTGCCGACATTCGTTGGCCGACCCTCTTCGCGTGGACGGGCTTCACTGACGGACAGCGGCCTGCCGTTGAATAACTGATTATTAAAACGGCGGACGGCCTCTTCTGCCTGCGCGCGTTCACCGAACTCGACAAAGGCAAAGTTGCGCGACTGACCGGTTTCCCGGTCTTTCGGGATCGTCAAATAAGTAACCGGTGCTACGGTGGCGAAGTGGTCTTTCAACTCAGCTTCAGTCGTATCATATGGAAGATTCCCAACAAACAAACGAATAGGCATATTTCTTTTCAAATCTCTTGAGGCGGTAACTTTGCGTGCGAACTAATGTATGCATAGTTCACATTACTTCATCATTAGACAACGGCATTGCCGCCCTGCGTCTCACTCCGCTGCCAAAGAAGCTAGAATACGCTATTGCCATCAGATTGCATACCCATGCATTTAATCTGCTTGTTTCAACTTCGCGGTTCTGCCGCCGTGATGGTCAAAGGCTCATAGGTTTCGAGTAAACGTATTTCTTCCGGGCAAAATTTGAATCTACTTAAAACCGTTTCTGACTTCCCGGCAAAGGCGCGTCGTGCATACCCAACGTCAGCCACGCCAACGCGCAAATCAGCAACGGCATCAGCATCCACGGCAGCCAGAAAAACCGCCCGCGTGTCCATACTGCATCTTCGGCGTTGCGTGGTTCACCGTCCTGCGTGTCCACTGGTGCAGGTAGCGTAATCGTCAGCCAGGTGCAGGCCAGCGCTGTCAGCCAGAAACTGACGTGTACCATCAAAACGGCGCGATCTTTCATGGACGGGAAGGCTTGCGTGAAGTCTACGGCAAGGAAAAACCAGAGCAACAACAGATACAACCATTGCACGCGCGGCAAGGAAGCGGCGGGAATGAGGGGCAAGGTTCCGGCGCGATAGCGGCGCAACGCGGCGATGACCAACAACGTCAACAGTAAGGCAATCAACGCGAACCAGCGCGCGGGCGCGAGGCCGAGCAAGGGTTCGCCGAGGTAACCGTCCGTAGTCCAGCGCGAGACGTTGCGCGGGAAGTTTTCCCAGGGGATCGCCAGCAGCAAAAACAAAACCGCTGCGTCTTTGGAGGTTGGGCGCGACCAACCGTTGGACTCGTCTTCTTCAGGCGGCATCAGGTTCAACTTGGCGAGACGCGCAATACCAAGAGCGACGCCCGCGCCCATCAACAGGCCGAAAAGCTGCTCCATCCATTTCCAGTAGCCCAGCCCTTGCAAGGCCGAGAAGCGTCCGATGATTCCCCAGTTGGCGCGGCCCAGCATCTGCACGAAATCGCCAATGGCGAAGCCTGCGCCGCCCGCCAACGCGCCATACGAAGCGAGCGAAAGGGCTGCGCGATGATGGGTACGCCAGAGATAGAGGCACATAGCGGCGCACAGGCCTAAGCAACCGGCCCAGTTGTCGCTGCGCGGCGGCGTCATCCGCAAGTGTAACGTGACAGTCAGCAGGCCGAAGCCAATCAACCAGCCTGCGGACAACGTGATGATGAAACGACAAGCGGCGCGCGCTTTGGGCAAAAGTGCAGCGCAGCCTGCGGCGATCAACAACGCCGAACTCGCGGCCACCCAGTCGGTGTCATATAGGCTCCAGCGCGCTTCGAGCCACGCGGTTGCGCCACTGAAATCAAGCAGCTTCCAACCCGCATAAACGGCGAGCAGCGGCGTGACGAAGGCGTCCAGTTCTGACCGGCGAGCCGTCAAACTCAATCCCAAAAGACTCGCGCCCACTGCGCCCCACAGCGCGCCGATGACAAACAGGTTGGCGTAGCCATACAGCACATTCACCAACATAGAATCGGCGGTGTAGCCAATCACAATCCCGTAACTCATCTGTCCGCCAAACGCCCAGCCGAGAGCGCAGACGGCGGCAATGGTCGGCGCGCGATTCAGCCAATCGGCGCGTCCGGCGGCAAGGCAGAGCGCCAAACCAATGAGCGCGCCGGGCATCATCGCACCCGCTTCGTGGCCGTAATCGCCGCGCAAGCCCCAACCGACTGACATCGAAAGCGCGGCCAGCGCGATAAGCACAAATTGTTGACGAGGGTTCGATGCGGCCATCATTTGCGAAGTCGGTAAATTGGCTGCGGCTTGACAACTTCCCGCGCGCCCCAATTTAGCGTTTGATCAGCTCTTTCTCTGTTGCAGATTGTATCTTCAACGCGATGCCGCCTTGCCCAACCAGTTTTTCAAGTTCATTCAATTCAGTCGGCAAAAAATCGGTGAAGTTCTCATAGCCATTCGCGGTGATAACAATCACGTCTTCATAACGGATGTACAAATTTTCTTCGGGCACCCAAAGCTGCGGATCAATCGAAAATACGTGTCCGACTTTGAGCGGCCCACGGTTGTAAGGGCCGTCGTCATGCACTGCCAACCCGACGGGATGCGAAAGCGTGCCGCCGCTGGTTTCGACCATCTTGCGGGCGGCTTGCTCATAAACCGGCTTAGAAAATTTCGTGCGCAGCAACACGGGCGCGATGGCAGCTTTGGCTTGCTCAATAATTTCTCTGGTCGTGATGCCGGGGCGGATGAGTTTCATCACAGCATTGCGGTAATCCAGCACGAACTGCAAAAGCTCGCGCTGCACGGGCGAATACTTGCCATTGATCGGCCACATTCGCGTCACGTCGCTGGTGTAATAACCATAGTCCGGCGCGAAATCCATCAACACTAAATCGCCGTCTTTCAACTGCGCGTTGTTGCGATAGTAATGCCCGTTCCAGATGTTCGCCGTACCCGCCGCCGTGATCGAACGATAGCCTTCGAGCCGTGCGCCACCTGCCAGAAAGATGTAACGCGCCGCCGCATCAAGCTGATATTCATAAAGACCCGCTTTGGTGCTTTTGATCGCTTCGAGAATTCCAAAACCCGCCAGTTGCGAAGCGCGCCTAATCAACGCGATTTCACGCGGACTTTTCACGGTGCGCATTTCATCGAGCATCGCCGTCAGGTCGCGTACGTCCGCACGCGGCGCACGCGTGCGTAACAAGTTTACGAAATGCGCTTCCCGCGACACGCGCCCATCCCAGTAATCGGCAGCAATGGCTGCGTTCGCGTTTTGCAATACGTAAAGACTCTCGTCGCTGCCTTCAGCGGGCGTGAACATCGTGTAAATCGTCGGCGCGGGCGCTTTCATCAATTCACTCAACCATTCTTCGCCCATCGCTTTGGTGCTGGCGACGGCGTCTGCGCCGGTCAATTGCTTGACCAGTTCGGCGTCTTCGGCTGAAAGCACTTTGCCTTCGCTGCGTTCGAGCCGCTCATTGCGCGGCGGCAGGATGAGCGTAGCTTTGCGCGTGCGGCCATCCAGCAACAAATACGCGCCGGGCGTTTCGATGCCGCTCAGGTAATAAA
>JANNUY010000307.1:0-8727 GCA_031414155.1 Acidobacteriota bacterium | reverse complement strand
ATTTGGGATTCGTAGGGCATTCGACCTGACAGCTCGTGTCCTCTACGCATTGGTCAATCGCAACCGCCGCCGCGAGGCCGTTCACCATCGCCAGCACATCGTGCGGACAGGCTTCGACGCAAGCGTGGCAGCCGATGCAGGTTTGCGTATTGATGACCGGATGCGGATAAGGTGGCCTGTTCGGGTCGGTGATAATCGGCAGCAACGCCGAGGTTCTGGGCACTTGGGGCTTGGTTTCGCTGGCAGGCGCGAAAATGTATTTGCGCCGCTTCGTCGTATCGAGCGCAACAAAGCCGAAGCCCAGACCAAGCGCACCAGCCGCCAGCGCGAGCCAACCCAACCACGGCAGCGCGCCATAATGCGCGCGCGATTGCGGATGATGCTGAAAGGCAAAACCGAATACCAGCAAAAGCCCCAACAACGACAGCGTGATGATGAGTTGCGTTCTTTTCATTGCACCGCCTTTTTGGTCGAACCTTCAGCCACTAACTCCATGCGCCGTCGCGAAGCACGCAACTCTTTCTCTTCGCCGTGTTGCGCGTGACAGGCTACGCAACCCGTCGCCGCTTCTTTTGTACTCGCCACTTGATAGCTGACGCTGTGGCAAGTCGCGCACGATTCGCGCACGTCTTGCCGCACGGCGTCGCCTTCGAATCCGGCGGTGTGGCAATCGGAACAATTCGCGCGGCCTTGCCGGTGCCCCGCAAGGTGTACGAGATGGAATTGCTCGCTCAGGTCGTAGTGCATCGCCGCGCGCGGCAATCCCTTGCGCTGCCACGCGGCTTGCGTCACGCCTGCCCATTCCCACTTACCATTCGTCAACGGATAGCCCAACGTGCCGCCGTGCGGCGTGCGCAGCGGCTTGCTGTGCGAGACTGAGCCGTCGCGATGACACGCGACACAACCATTCCTCGCCACCAGCGCGGGGCTGAAGTCGCGGCCTCGATGTTCGGTGTGGCAAGCGGTGCAAGTGAGTCCCGCCGCCGTGTGTTTCTCTGACAGCGACGAACTAAACGCGGGCGTCGTATGGCATGCCGCGCAGTTCCGTTGCATCGTCGCTCGCGCGGAATGACAGGTTGTGCAGGAAGCCGCGTTCGGCGCGTGCGCGATAGCCGGCGTCAGCAAAAAATTATTGCGAACATGTGCCGCCGAGAGTTCGCCGGGCGAATAAGCGTCTTTGAAAGCGAAGGTCGCCGCCACCGCGAGCGCGGCGACGAGCAACACGCCCCACAGCAGCAAGGATAGCGGCCAGACGCGGCGCAAGTCGTCCGTCGGTCGCCAATAAAAGCGCGCTTTGCCGAAACGCCGTCGCCCTTGCGGTCGCAACGGTGAGGGCATCTCAAGCTTGCCCGCTTCGCGTTTGCGATTGTCCCAGAAAACTTTGAGCGCGCGCGCGTCAGGCGCTTCGAGATCGCTCGTATGCACGCCCGTGCTGGTGAGCCGCTGGGTCGCTCGCGCTTTGGTGAGCGGCTCAGACTTAGGCAGCAGGTTCCGGTCAAGCATCACCGTCTCAGCCGTATGACCGGGCAGTTGCAACGTGCCGGTGCGGCCAGCGACCAGCGGCAAAGGGTTGACGCTCATCTCGACCGTCAGCATCAGGCCGTCGCGCGTATACTCAGGGCGCAGCATGAACGGCCCGAGTTGAATCAAATCGCCATCGGCCAGCGGTACGCTTTCAACCAAATCGCTGTTTACTAAAGTCCCGTTGGCATGCGAAAGATTGAAAATCCACCAAGCGCCTTTGATTTCCTTGATGCCCGCATGCGTGCGCGAGACCGCGCGGTGATTGAGCACGAGGTCATTGCCGGTTAGTCGCCCGATGGTCAACCCTTCGGTTTCGAGCGACACCGGGTCTGTTTCCAGATCATTGCGGATGATAATGAATTTATTGATCATCGGTTGTCGGTTGTCGGTTGTCGGTTCAGGGTTGTTGGTTGTTACTATTTTGCCAGCGATCTCGAAAGCCCGTTGAGCAGGCGACCGACTTCACCAGCGCGATTCATCAGTTTTGTGGTTTGCGTTGCTTCGAGATATTTCAACCGCGAAGCAATCAGGATTTGCGTTTCGACTTCGCAAAGCGAGCCATAGGCAATTGCAAGGTAATGCAGAAACTCTTTCACGGAATCTCGCCCCTGCCCTTCTGCGATATTCGAAGGAATCGAAACTGCTGCGCGACGCAGTTGATTGGTCAATCCGTAAAGTTCCTCGCGCGGAAACTTTTTGGTCGCTTCGTAAACCTCTTCTACAACCTCTTCTACCAAATCCATGGCGCGTTGCCATGTTTCCAAGTCTCGAAAATCTTTACCTGCCATAAATATCCCCTTTCTTGCTGAAGCCCGACAACCGACAACCGACAACCGACAACCGGCAACCGACTTATCGCACTGCAAAATAGATCACTTGAATGATGTGAACCAGCATCAGCGCCAGCATCAACGAAGTCGCCAGCACATGCGGAGCTACCCACAGCTTGAGCGTTTGATGCAGGTAAATCAGCGCGTCTACGCGACGGCTGAGGGCGGCCAGTTCGACCGCCTGACGAAAATTGTCATGCTCCCACGGGGGCAATTCATCCGCCGCTTGTTTGAATTCAAGTTGCGCGCTGGCGGTCATCGTTTCGAGATTTTCACGGTGGAAGTATTGGCGCATCAAAAAGCCCAGAGAAAGAAAGTGCGGAAAAACTTGCCCTGCGAGCAAAGCTCGAGCCTGGTCAGAGGCGGCGGCGAGCGCGGCGCGCAATTCTTCTGCCAGTTCGTCGCGGCGCGCGACGAGGTCTTCAAGCAGCAGCGGTTGCGCTTCAATTTTTGTCAGCAGGCGCGGTACGCAGAAATAACAAACGATGCCGAATAGGCCAGTGAGAATTGCCAGATCGAACGAGATCATCAGCGCCGTCGTCAGTGCGCCGCCTGACCGCGCGCCGCCGTGCAACAGCAAGACAATGCCCGCCACCGCGCCGAGATAACTGTGCGCGAGCATCCAATAACGCAGCGGCCCGGCGCACTTTCTGTAAATTCTTCGTCGCACCGGATAAGCCATGACACCTGCCAACGCTACGAACCCCGTCAGGCCAGTCAGCCAACGCATGTTGAGCCAGCCACTCAGTAATGGCAGGTCGTGCGTGTAACGCTTTAGCCCCAACAGCGTGAGCAGCGTGAGTAGCGCGACGGCGGTTGCGCCGAGGGCGTGCATAAACTGCTTGCCGCGATCTTGATGCGAGACATGGCGCGCGATGGCGTGTGTCGCGTCTTGAAAGACTACGCCTTCGATCTGTTTAATCTCGGCGAAGTAAGTGTGGGGATTCACCCGCAGCAACGCGCCCGTCGGACAATTTTCTTCGCAACTATAAGCCGGGGTTTTGGCCTCTGGCGGGTTGAGTCCCGTGCCTGCGCACAGATTGCATTTGACCGCGAGCAGTTCGACGCCGGTTCCCGTCGGCGCAGTGACCGGCGCGGGCAGCGGCTCAGGCGCGAGTCGCAACAAGTTAAGCACTCGCTGTTGCGCGCCAATGACGGCGGCCTGTTCAGGCTCCCGTTGTATCATCGAGATCGCGTTGTAAGGGCATTGCGTAGCGCAGTCGCTGCAACCGATGCAGGTTTGCGGATTGATGTCTATCTGTCCGCCCGCAAAACGACTGATGGCGCCGGTTGGGCAACCAGTCAGGCACTCAGGGTCTTTGCAATGCATGCAAACCGAAGGATGCAGCAGGCTCTGAAAAGCGGTGGCTGGCTTGCCTGCTTTTTTTTCCAACGACACCGGTCGCGTAATGTGAATGCCGCGCCGCAGCAAACGCGATTGTCCGTGGACTTGATGGCAAGCCATCGAGCAGTTGCCGCAACGCACACACAAGTCCATGTCCATGACCAGCAAGTTCGAGCCGTCTACCAAGCCGGTGTCTATCAATTGTTTTTGCGCCGCGGCAATCGGCAAGGGCAGCCGTTGCTCGGCTTCCTCAAGCGTCACCGCGAGCGCATTGAGCGCGGTCAGCAAGGGTTCGCGCAACTCAGGCTGCTCGCGCAACTTGGCGAGAGAAATTTCCAGCACTTCGGTGCGGCCCAGCAAGACGCCGGTTTGCGTCCAGGCGCTTTCGCGCGTGACGGCTTCCAGCCCGAAACAGTGCGAGGGGCCGAGATAGGTTTCGCTCGCCGTTTGGTTCCAGTCGCGGCTGTCTTCGTCGCTGACGTTGAGCAATTGCGTGCCTTGCTTTGACAGCCGCACCCAACCCGAGCGCAGCACATAGACCAACTCGATGGGTTCGCCCGCGCGGAATAAAACGTGCCGCTTGGAATAAACGCGGAACTTCGCCACGGCTTCGAGTCGCTTGATGACTGCGAGGCTGACCCCTGCGGTTGCGCCCAGGTCTTGCAGCGTGACGCTGCGCGCGTAACGGCGATAAGTGATGTCGAGCCGTTCGCCGAACTTGGGCAGCTTGCGCAACAGGCGCAGCGCGGGCCGCCGGATTTCGAGTACTTGCATCGGCGCTTCTTCGGACGCGCGCACCGTAGCGGCATGGATGCCGCCTGCCAACACAGACATTTCGCCGAACTGCGCGCCGACCGGCAGATAAGCCACTTTGGTTTCGCCGCCTGGCCCCGCGACAAAAACATCGGCCTCACCTTGCACAACGAAATAAAAAGCGTTGCCGCCCCACGCGCCCTCCCGCAGGATTTCTTCGCCCGCGTCGTATGTGAGCAGCCGCGCGTAAGGGCCGACCTTCTTGCCGTTGTAATTGCGACCGTAAACGATGACTTCGAGGTCAACCTCATATTCGTATGGGCCACCGGGCGCGGCCAAGAGGTCAGCGATAGCTTCAATGCTCTTGATGGCTTCAAGCACGGCGGTATGTTTCGTGATTTCCTGGGGCATGATTAGGGTTAGCCTTGTGTGGGACGCACCAGTGGGGTTCCGTTTTTGTCCTGTGTTTTATGGCACTTGATGCACGAGCCCGCGTCTTCACCGCTGAAGGCCGCGCGCCCGTAATGCGTGCCGCCGTCGTGACAACTGAAACAGCCGCGCCCGCTGCGCTCGCCGGGCGATAGATGTTCTTTCACACGGATTTTGCTCGGCGCGGCCAGCGGTTGATTGTATTTGCCTTCAAGCGTGTGGCAGGCGGCGCAACTTCCGCCGCCATAAGTGACGTGCGTCCGGTGCGAAAAAAGCGCGCCGTAAGCGCGGCTCGTGTAAAGCCGCGCGAACGGCTCGACGCGCTCCGTCATTTGCGTGTGGCAAACGCTGCAATCGGCCTTGAGACTGGCCTTCACGTCGCCACTGTTGGGCGCGTGGCAAACATAGCATTCCGCGTGCGAGGGAATCGTGAGCGCCGCCTGTTTCGCCGTCGGTTTATGACACGAGCCGCATTCCAGTTTCTTGCCATCAGTGAACTTGTATTTGTTCACATGATCCAAGTGCTGCTTGCCATCGAAGTAAGCGTTGAAATCCTGTCGCGCGGGAAAGTCGCGTTGCGGCGGACGCGCAGTCATCCCTTGTGATTGGTTATGACAAATAGCGCAAGTCTGAAGCGGACGCTTGGTGAATTGCGTGATGTGACATTCGACGCAGGCTTTGTGTCCGGGGAAGTTCACTTGCAACCGTTGATTGTGTTCGTTCGCGGCGAGCAAGGGCTGACGCGACATCAGCCGCTCGTGGCAGGCGTCGCATTTCAACTCGCGCGTTTCTTGCGAACCCGGCAGCTTGACTGTTCCTACATGGGTTTTATGCGTGAAGCGGCCATAGTCCGGTTTCTCTTGCGCGCGGCTGTCAGCGAACAGCGGCAAACTCACCGCCGCGCCGAGGGTTGCCGTGAGCAAGAGCATAAGTTTGATTTTCCGCATCTGCATAGTTTGGTTTATTGAGGCTTTGCGGGGACGGCGGGCTTTCTGCCGAAATGACTCGGCGGCGGCAGTTGCGCTCCGCTCGTCGCCCATGCTTTCAGCGTCACGGGAGCGTGGCAATAAACACATTTTGAAGTTTCCAGCTTCACTGCGCCTTCGATTTTCTGCTGCATCTGCCCTTCGCTGTTGTGGCACTCAATGCAGCCAGCGGCGGGCGGCTGCTTCTCTTTGGTTTCCTCGCTGTCTTCCGCAAAAAAATCCGAACGCCGCACAGCGCGCTTCGCCGTAACGTGGCACGCCACACATTTCGCCGTTGATTTATCGTCATCGTCTTCGTGCGATTTATGGCTAAAGGGCTTGAGCGCATCTTCACCGGGCTTAGCCTTGGCCGGATTCTTTTCGGGATCAACGATCTGCCGCGTGAGCCAATGTACCGCGAGTTCAGAGCCTTTGCCGTCTTCTTCTTTTTTCACCGCATGGCATGCGACGCAGTTCACAGCGAAAGCCGCCTTGTCCTTCGCCACTTCTTTCTCGTTGAAATGACAGACGAAACATTCGGGATGACTGGGACGGCTTTCGCGCGCGCCCGGTTCGAATGACGTTTTAGCGACAACGACCTTCGCCACATTCAGCGTATGACAGGCGACGCATTCAAAACGGTCTTCTTCCTTGAACTTGGTTTTGTCTTTGAACTTTTCCTTGAACAAAGCAGAGGCCTCGAAATAGACGCTGTGTTCGAGGTGCGCGTAACGATCAAAGAATTGCGACACTGCCGCCGCTGGATTGGGAAACGTGCGTAAGTTCTTGCCCATCGCTGCGAGGCTGGGGGTTTGATGACAGATCAAACACATCGCCGGAAAAGCGCCTTCACTGACTGCCTCGCGCCCGCTGATGGCGTGGCAATTGTCGCAAGCAGAATGGGTCGGCTCAGTTTTCAAGCCGTTTTTGCGATAAGGATAACCGCGCAATACTTCAGGGTTGTTGAGCGTCAGCGTTCCGTGGCAATAAGCGCAATCAAGTTGTTGGACACCGCCTTTACGCGAAGCCTTGAGCGCGCCCGCGTGCGATGAGTGCTTGAATTTAGCGTAATCAATTTTGCCGGAAGGTAGGGACGGCGCAACACGTTTTCCTTGCGCGCCGACGTAAAGCCATACGCCAGCCAGCATAAAAACCAAAGTCAACAATGTGGGGAAATTTCTCTTCACGCGAACATACCGTGGCAGCCAGTAATCAATTCGTAAAAGCAAAAATTAGGTTCGTGACGCGCGTGACTATAGTGGCACTGGCGTTGCTCCGGCAAGGAAACTATTTTCCGTCCAATGATTCCAAACCATTGCAAGAACGCATGACTTCAACTAGGCTCCGCGCGTTCGGTATCGTCGGAATTAGCCTCTCCCCCATAATTTGAGGTTTCCCAATGACTCGACACCCTAACAGAATATCTGCCTTGTCCTTTGCCAAACGGATTACAGCTTTACTGTTTGGCATCATCTTCATCGGCCTTGTTCCTGCCTGGATGAAGCCCACTGGCCCCACGGCTCAAACTCCCGTACCAACTCCCACACAGGCTCCCGCTGCTCAAGCTCCCGCTGCTCAAGCTCCTGTTGTTCAAACTCCCGCTCCGGCGCAATCCGCCGCGCAAGTGGTTCAACCCATCATAGTCGGCGCGAAGTGCATGCAGTGCCACAAGGAAGTGGTGGATTCATACGCGCTGGATGCGCACGGCAAGAGCGGCAAATTCATGCGAAATGCGCGCGCCACGTCGTGCGAAAGCTGCCACGGCGACGGCACGAAACACATCGAAACGCTCGAAGCCAAAGACATCGCCAATCCGCCCAACCTGACGACGGTGCAAATCAACGAATCCTGTTTGCAATGTCACGCGCGTGATCGCACCCATTCGAGTTGGCGGGGCGGCCAGCATGATCGCACTGACATGAGTTGCCTGACTTGCCATAGCGCCCACCATCCCAAGTCAGAAGCCAAAATGCTGACGCGCCGAACCGAAGAGGAAACGTGTCTCGCTTGCCACAACAACCGGCGGGCAGATTTCAATAAGCGTTCGACCCACCTGTTTCGCACTGAGGCTCACAACCAAAAGGTCGGCTGCACTTCCTGCCACAATGCTCATGGCGGCGAGGGAGGGAAGATGCTCGTGAATCAAACGGTCAATGGTCTGTGTTACACCTGCCACGCCGAAAAACGGTCTCCGGTTCTCTGGGATCATCCTCCGGTCCGCGAGAATTGCCTTAACTGCCACGCGGCGCATGGTTCGAGCAATCCCAAGCTTCTGACGGCTCGCCCTCATCTGCTATGCCAGCAGTGCCACATTCACATGTTGCCACGTCATTCGACCACCGCCGGGAAACCGCTGGATATCTGGTCGTTCAATCGCGGCTGTGTGAATTGCCACGCCATGGTTCATGGCTCGAATCACCCCGGCGGCAGAACCCTTTCACGCTAAAAGGAGGAGCAAATGAGAATACAACTAGACAGACTCAAAACGATTTTTCGCGTCGCGTTCGCTTGCCTCGCTTGCGTCCTCTCGGCGCTACTGTTTACGCCTCACGTTCAGTGCCAGACTCCGGCACCAACACCACCCCCGGACAAGACACTCATCCCACCCAAGGTTCAGACCGTCGTCGAATTCGGCGGCCAGACGCGGGACATACAAGGAGACCATCCCGCCAAGTTTCAGGAAGTGCGCGATGTTCCCAAAGGTTTTTTTGTTCAGAATTTGAAGCTGGACTTCAAGTCTGCCGATTCTCCCTATCATCTCACTCTGAGAGGATTTGAGTTGCGCCAACTCGACCAGCGATTCACTGCGGACTTAGGGAAGATTGGAAAATATCGAACGCAATTTATTTGGGACCAAGTCCCTCATTCCTTCGGCACCGGC
>JANNUY010000306.1:0-3437 GCA_031414155.1 Acidobacteriota bacterium | reverse complement strand
CGCCGCAGGCATCGAATTCACCGTCCGCGTCGCCGACATTGACGAAACCCAGATGCCCGACGAGTCGCCGCACGATTACGTCGCACGCCTTGCGCAGCAAAAAGCCCAGGCCGTGGCCCAACCTCACGAAACCATCCTCGGCGCTGACACGACCGTCGTCTTCCAGACAAGAGGGGGCAACGAAATCGCAGGCAAACCCGTTGACGCCCAAGACGCGCGACGCATGCTGCGTTTATTGAGCGGTCAATGGCACGAAGTCCTCACCGCCGTCGCGCTCATCAACAACGATAGCGTTTGGTCAGAAGTCGCCGTCACGCGCGTCAAATTTGCCGCGATGAGTGAAGCCGAAATTGATTGGTATGTTTCGACCGGTGAGCCATTTGATAAGGCCGGAGCTTATGGCATTCAGGGCTTTGCGTCGCGCTTTGTCGAAGCCATCGAAGGCAATTACGCCAACGTGGTCGGGCTGCCGGTGCAAGTGGTTTATCGTTTGCTGGCTGAGTTGAAGCAAAGCACGTAGTCCCCGCCTTCAGGTGGAATGTCCTGGTTATGTGAGACATTCCGCCTGAAGGCGGGACTACATACTTGCTGTTAGAAAATCCCGTTGAGTTGCAACAGATGTCCCATCTTCTCTTTTTTTGTGGTCAGGTATTTGAACGCGGGGGCCGATGATTTGACTTCGATTTGCACGCGCTCAGTGACTTCAAGTCCGGCGACGCGCAAGGCTCTGACCTTGTCGGGGTTATTCGACATCAGCCGGATGCGTTGCGCGCCGAGCAGCTTGATGATTTCAGCGCATTGGTCGTAACGGCGCGAGTCTACGTCAAAGCCCAGACGGACGTTGGCTTCGATGGTGTCAGCGCCTTCGTCTTGCAAGGCATAAGCGCGAATTTTGTTAATGATGCCGATGCCACGGCCTTCCTGGTGTTGATAAACGATAATGCCCGTGCCTTCGGCCTGAATCATTTCCATCGCGCGTTGCAGTTGCGGGCCGCAATCGCACTTGAGCGAATGAAACACGTCGCCAGTCAGGCATTGTGAATGAATGCGTACAAGGGTGGGAGTTTTAGGACTGATGTCGCCTTTAACGAGGGCGACGAATTCTTCGTCACTGTTGGTGCTGCGAAAGCCCACAATGCGAAAAGGGCCGAATTCGGTAGGCAACTTTGCCTCGGCTTCCTTTTTCACTGTGAACCCCACTGTTGCTCGGTCAATTACTAAATCTGTCTTCAAAATTAACCCTCCTTCAGGTTTCTTTTAAGTACCGATGTTGCGTAGGTAGCGTTTGCACTATAGATATCCGCGAAGGGTGCGGTCAAACGCAAAACTACGTACTTCTTTCGCTCAAGTGCGCCGGTTGGATTCATCAGTGAGTTAAAACGGCAATACCCAAGCGCGTCGTGTCCTGCTATCTTGTCAACGGTTTAAACATTCCCACACAGTCCTTACTTTCGATTTTCCTAATGGGTACAATTCTCGCAATTCTGATCGTAATCATCGCTATCTTCGTCGGAACGCTGGCGACTTATTTAGTGGTTGGACAAACCACGCTGCCTACGCGGCTCTGCGCCGGAGCCGTGGTCGGCTTGGCGACTTATGCCTGGTTGTGTTTTTTGCTAGCGCTGCTGTTGGGGCTGAACCTACTTTCGATTTTCGGCGCGCTCATCTTGCTCACCGCAGGCGCGATGGTGTTGTGGCGCAAGGTTTCGCCTGCGCGCTTCAATGCGGACTTGCGCGCGACCAATCGCAGCACGGGCGAAATCGTTTATTACGCAGCGTGGGCGGCGCTGCTGATTTTTCTGTTCAGCCGCGTCGTGATGTATGTGCCCAATGACGGCTTGCACACTTCGCCCGCCAACAATTATGGCGACCTGCCGTTTCACCTGAGCGTCATCACTTCGTTTGCTTACGGCAACAACCTGCCGCCTGAAAATCCGATCTTTGCGGGCGGCAAGTTCACTTACCCGTTTCTCATAGACTTTCTTACCGCAGCCTTCATTCGCTTGGGCGCAGACTGGCGTGTTGCTTTTTTCATCGAAAACGTTCCGCTGGCTTTGGCGTTGGTCGGATTGCTGAACTTCCTGACTTATCGGCTGACGAATAACCGCTTGGCCGCGCGGCTCGCGCCTGTGATCTTTCTGTTCAATGGCGGACTCGGCTTTCTGAATTTCTTTCAGGACTTAGGGCAAATGGGTTCGGGCTTGCTAAATTTTCTGGCGCACTTGCCGCGCACTTACACGATGAATGCCGACTTGTTGATTGGCGCGGCGAAATATCCGTTGCGCTGGGGCAATGTGTTTACGACGCTGTTGATTCCGCAACGTTCGATGATGTTCGGCCTGCCGTTGGTGGCGATGATTATCGCGCTGTGGTGGATGGCCTGGGGCGAAGGCGAAATGCCCAGCGAAGACCGCAAGCGCCATCTGCTCGCGGCGGGCGTGCTGACCGGATTCCTGCCGATGTTGCACGCACACGGATTTTTCGCCGTCATCATTGCCAGCCTGGCGATGGCGCTGCTTTTCTTTTCGCTCGAATGGCTTTTCTATTTCGTGCCGGCAGGCGTCATCGCCTTGCCGCAGGCGCTTTATCTGAGCGGCACAGGTGTGAAAAGCACGCTTTTCACACCGCATCTCTGGTGGGAAACCGGCGACGGGAATTCTCCGCTGATCTTCTGGGGCGTCAACGCGGGCGTGTTCATCCTTCTACTTTTGATGGGTTGGGGCGCACAGCGACTTTCGTCGGCAACGTTGCGCAAGTTTTATCTGCCGTTTCCGATTTGGTTCATCCTGCCTAACGCAGTGCTGCTCGCGCCGTGGCCGTGGGACAACATCAAGGTCTTGATCTATTGGGCGCTTGCTTCTGTTCCGTTGGTCGCACTCGCCGTAGCTAGTCTCTTTCAACAAAACAGCATTGCCGCGCGAATGGTGGGCGGCTTCGTCCTCATCCTGCTCACTTTCTCTGGCGGGCTTGATGTATTGCGCGCCGCTTCGCCCGCCGAAAACGTAGGGCTTTATTCGCAAGCCGACTTGAACGCAGCGACGGCGATTATGAACGCTACGCCACCGCGCGCGCGCATCTTGCACGCGCCGATTCACAATTCCGTTATTGCGCTCACCGGTCGGCAATCGCTGATGGGCTACCCCGGACATTTGTGGACGCACGGCATTGATTACGGCACGCGCGAAACCGAAGTCCAGACGATTTATAAAGGCGGCGCGATTGCAATGGAGTTGATGAGCAAATACAAAATTGATTTCGTCGTCATCGGCCCTGTCGAACGTAAGGACCTGAAACCTGACGAAAACTTTTTCGCTACGAATTATGCAAAGGTCGTAGATCAACCCGAATATCGCGTTTATCAAATCAAACGCTAAACAAGGCAGTACGGGGAGCGTAAGCGACCTGAGCCTCGGCATTCACGCCATTTGAAGGCTCAG
>JANNUY010000305.1:0-1626 GCA_031414155.1 Acidobacteriota bacterium | reverse complement strand
GGAGCCACAGCGCGCGCGCCCACGCTGACCGCTTGCGTGATCGTTTGAAAGCCTTCGCGTTCGACTTTGATTTCGTAATTGCCCGCCGCGAGTTTGTCGAAACGAAACGCGCCGCTCGCTTCGGTCGTCACTGTTTGATTGCGCGCGCCAGTCAACGTCACGCGCGCTTTGGGCAACGCGGCTTCGTTTTGATCGAACACAAAGCCTGTGATGGACGTGACGGATTGCGCCTGCGCCGTCGCAAGTAAGAAAGCCAAAACGATAAAGCGGTACAACATAAAAAAAACTCTGGCACTAAAACCTTAACTAACGCGTTCCATCACAGCCGCCGGAACTTCCTCGCGCCGTTCGACCTTGCCGAAACGCAAATAGAGCGCGGGCATCAAAAACAAATTCAATAACGTAGAAGTCACCAAGCCACCGAGAATGACTACGGCCAATGGATGTTCGATCTCTTGCCCTGGTTTGTTGCCGCCCATCACGATGGGCAGCAACGCCAAGCCCGTCGCGAGCGCCGTCATCAAGATCGGCGCGAGCCTTTCAGCCGAACCGCGCAAGACCAACGCGGAGCCGAACGCTTCGCCTTCTTCGGTTTCGAGATGGCGATAATGGCTGACGAGCATGATGCCGTTGCGGGCGGCGATGCCCAGCACGGTGACGAAGCCTACCAGCGAGCCGAGCGACAATATGCCGCCCGTCATGAACGCCGCGATAACGCCGCCGACCAGCGCGAAAGGAATGCTGGCGAAGACCAATGCCGCCAGTCGTGCCGAACGAAAGTCTGCGTGCAGCAAAAGCAAAATGCCCAACAACGCGAAACCCGCCAGCGCAAAGAGCCGGGTGCGGGCTTGTTCGCGCGCGGCGTATTCGCCCAAAAACTCTGGATGGTAGCCGCGCTCGAATGACATGCCGCGCACCTTGCTTTCGATCTCTCTCGCGACGCTGCCCAAGTCGCGGCCTTTCACGTCACAAGTCACGTCAATGCGGCGCGAAGCGTTTTCGTGACGCACTTCGTTCGGCGTAGGCGCAAGACGAATCTCAACGAAATCACCCAGCGGAACCGTCGCGCCCGATGGCGTGTGAATGCGCGCCGTTTGCAGCGCCGCCAAGTCGGTGCGCAAGCGCGGCACGCCCCAGACGACGACATCGAAAATCTTTTGCTCGTCGAATATCTCGCCCGCTTTCGTGCCTTTGAATAAGGTCGTCGCGGCGCGGCGAACGTCGCCGGTCGTGAGGCCGAAACGCGCGGCGGCTTCGGGTTTGAGGCGCAGTTCGAGTTGCGGGACTAACACTTGCGGTTCGACTTTGAGATTCGTCACGCCGTTGATCGCGCCGACGGTCTTGCCGACTTCGGCGGCTTTCGTGCGTAAGACATCAAGGTTGGGGCCATACAAACGCACGACGATGCTGGCGCTCGCGCCGGTCAACACTTCCTTGATGCGTTCTTTGAGATAGGTCAGCAGGTCGCGGTAAAGGCCGGGATAACCGTCTACGACCTCTTGAATTTTATTAACGGTCGCGTCGTAAGGCACGTTCGGATCAATGCTGATCCACAGTTCAGTGAAGTTGGGGCCGACGACTTCGTCAGCGACTTCGGCGCGCCCTATGTGCGAACCGAAATTGCGC
>JANNUY010000304.1:0-11954 GCA_031414155.1 Acidobacteriota bacterium | reverse complement strand
AACGATTCAGCACGAAGCGATAAGCCACATCGAAACGTCCGGCAGGCACTTCGCCCGCGTCCCACCAGAATAGGTTTTGCTGCGCGCCTGATTCGTCGGTAATCGTCAGGCGGCGATGTTCGTCATTGCGTCCGAGTTTTTTTGAGCGCACGACCCGCGCGTCTTTCGATGCGAGCAACAGCGGCGCATTGCCGTGGCCGAAAGGCGCTAGGCGTTGCAAGTCTTCATAGAGTTCGTGCGTGAGTTCGTTGAGCTGAAGCGTAGCGTCGAGTTGCAGCACCGGCTCTGACACTGGCGCAGCGAGCATCGCACGCACCGTCGCCGACAGGTCGCGGCGCAAGTCGTAAAGCTCTGACCGCCGCAACGTAAGCCCCGCCGCCATTGCGTGTCCGCCAAATTTGAGCAGGCGCGATTGGCAAGCCTGCAACGCATCGGTGATGTTGCAACCCGCCACTGAACGCGCCGAACCGAAAGCCAGTTCGTCTTTTTCACACAACATCACGACGGGGCGTTGATAAGTTTCGGTCAGGCGTTGCGCTACGATGCCCGCTACGCCGTTGTCCCAATCGGGATGCGCTAGGACGAGCGCGGCGTATTCGAGCAAAGACGCGTCGCGTTCGATCAAGCTGTTGGCACTGGCTTCGACGAGTTGCGTTTCGAGTTTGCGTTGGGCGTTGAGGGCTTCGAGTTGAAACGAAAGTTCCTGGGCGCGTGCGGCGTCAGTGGTCGTGAGCAATTCGACGGCATCGGCTGCGTCGCTCAAACGGCCTTGCGCGTTGAGGCGCGGGATGAGTTTGAACGCGAGTTCGCGTTCGTCGAGTTCGAGTTGGTTGATTTCGGCGCGTGAACAAAGTGCGGCGATGCCTGCGCGCGAAGACACGCGCAAAGCGGCGAGTCCGCGTTGCAGCAAATATCTTGTTTCGCCCATCAGCACGGCGCTGTCGGCGACGATGCCCAACGCTAAGAGGTCGAATAAGTCGTCGCACTCTTTGTCGCCACGCAAGGCGCGAATGAGTTCGTAAGCCACCGCCACGCCGGGCAATTCGCGCAGCTTGTGTCCGTGGGGCAAACGATGCGGATGAATTACGGCGTGCGCAGGCGGAAGCGTTGAAGGCAGTTGATGATGATCGGTGATGATTACGTCTACGGTTTCGCGTTGCGCGTAACCAATCGCTTCGTGCGCGGTGATGCCCGTGTCGCAGGTGATGACAAGCCGATAGCCATTGGCTAAAAGTTCGCGCAGCTTCGGCAAGCGCATTCCGTGGCCTTCGCCGTTGCGACGCGGAATGTGATAGCGGACGTTTGCGCCTAAGTGTTTTAACGCAGTGAAAAGCAACGCGGTGGCGGCCTGGCCGTCTACGTCAAAGTCGCCCCAGATGAGGACGGGTTCGCCGGTTCGCAACGCGGCTTGCACGCGCGCGACAGCCACATCCATATCAGGCAATTCAAACGCTGAGGCAGATTGATAAAGCGCAGGATCAAGAAAGGCTGCGGCACTGTCAGGATCAATCAGGCCGAGGCGCGCGAGGCGTTCAGCGACGAGCGGATGTCCGCCGATGCGCACGCGCAAAGCGTCAGGAATGTTTAGGGTTGGTGGTTCGCGCCAGTCCATAAAAGTTTGCAGGTCAACTATTGTGCCTGTGCTTCAGCTTACGCGCCACTTTGAGGCTGGCAAATTTCTGGCTAACAATAAACGCATGAAGACAACTGACTTTGGTTTTACGTCAAAAGAACTCGCCGTTTTGCGACGGCTCAAGACGCCGGAAAAGATTCAAGCCTTTCTTGACGACGAAGTGCGTTATGACCGCGATCCGCGCCAGCTCGTTTGCCGCAGCCCGCGCCGCGTCTTGCGTGATCGGCTGGGAGCTTGTGCCGACGGAGCTTTTTTCGCCGCCGCCGCCTTGCGCTTGCAAGGCTATCAGCCGCTGATTCTCGATCTCGAAGCCGTACGCGATGACGATCACTTACTGGCGGTCTTTCAACAGCACGGACACTGGGGTGCGATTGCAAAATCGAATTACGCGGGCTTGCGCTTTCGTGAACCGGTCTATCGCACCTTGCGCGAACTGGCGTTGTCTTATTACGAGCACTATTACAACGAACGCGGTGAGAAGACGCTGCGCACGTTTTCGACGCGCCCCGTAAACCTCAGCCGCTTTGATCGCATCAACTGGATGACGACCGAAGCAGACCTGTGGGAGATTTGCGAATACCTGTGCGACATCGCACATACGCCTTTGCTCGCGCCGCCACTACTCGCCCAACGCCGCAAGATGGACGCGCGGCTTTATGCAGCAGGCCTGGTTGGGAAGGTGTAACAGCCGTTCAGCGGGAAGGGTTTTCGCCGCAAAAAACCACAGAAGACACAAAAGGAAACTCTATTGTCAGAAATCCTTTTTGTGACTTTTGTGCTTTTTTGTGGCGAAAACCCTTCTGCCAATCGGAATCATTTGCTGACGAATTGACGCTTTCGGCGTTCCCGATTACTCTTGCGCTTACCTACTGAGCGCCAAACTTTTCATTCAATAAACATTCAAAATTCGTGGGAGTAAGCATGCCGAAATATATCTTCGTCACGGGCGGAGTCGTGAGCGGATTAGGGAAAGGAATTGCTGCGGCTTCGATTGCCGCGCTGATGGAAGCCCGTGGGCTGAAAGTTACGCTGCAAAAGTTCGACCCTTACATCAACGTAGACCCCGGCACGATGTCGCCCTTTCAGCACGGCGAAGTTTTCGTCACCGACGACGGAGCCGAGACCGATTTGGATTTGGGGCATTACGAACGCTATTCGCACGCGCGTCTGACCAAAGCCAATAACTGGACTTCGGGCCGCATCTATCTTTCGGTGATTGAGAAAGAACGGCGCGGCGATTATCTCGGCAAGACGATTCAGGTCATTCCGCACATCACAAACGAGATCAAAGACGCCATTCGCGCCGTCGGTGAAGGACAAGATATCGTTATCGTCGAAATTGGCGGAACCGTCGGCGACATCGAATCGCTGCCCTTTCTCGAAGCCATTCGCCAACTCGGCAACGAAGTCGGTCGCCACAATGCGATCTCGGTTCACTTGACGCTCGTGCCTTACATCGCGGCTTCGCGCGAATTGAAAACGAAGCCTACGCAACACTCTGTGAAAGAGATGCTTTCCATCGGCATCCAGCCCGACATTCTGCTGTGCCGTTGCGAGCGCGAATTGCCCGAAGAAATGAAGTCGAAGATCGCGCTGTTTTGCAACGTCAAGCAAGACGCCGTAGTGACTGCGCCCGATGTCAAAAACGTTTACGAAATTCCGCTGATGTTTAACCGCGAAGGCCTTGATCAATTGATCGTAGACCTCTTGCGTCTGCCGCTCGGCGACACCGACGTGCGCCAATGGGCGGCACTTGCCAACCGCATTCACGGCCTGCGCGAATCCGTCACCATCGGCATCGTCGGCAAATACGTAGACTTTGAAGACAGCTATAAATCGTTGAACGAGGCGCTTTATCACGGCGGTTACGCCAACAACGTCAAGGTTAAATTTAACTGGATCGAAAGCGATGAACTGATGACCGAAGACCGTTGGGAAGACCGCTTGCGCGAAGTTGACGCCATCCTTGTGCCCGGCGGATTCGGCAAGCGCGGCGTAAGCGGCATGATTCGCGCGATTCAATATGCCCGCACCCACAAGAAACCGTTTTTCGGTATTTGCCTGGGGATGCAATGCGCTTCGCTCGAATTCGCGCGCAACGTGTGCGGCTTTGAGCAAGCCGACTCGACCGAGTTTGAAGAGGCTTCGCCCGACCCGGTGATTTTCAAGTTGCGCGACCTGCTGGCCGTAGACCAACTCGGCGGCACGATGCGCCTCGGCGCTTATCCCTGCAATTTGAGCGAAGGCTCACTAGCCAAAAAGATTTATGGCGTAAACGAAATCAGCGAACGCCACCGCCATCGTTATGAATTCAATCCGGCTTACATTGACCGCCTCGCCGAAAATGGATTGGTTTTCAGCGGCAAATCCCCCGACGGCAAGTTCATAGAAATTGTCGAACTCCCAGACCATCCGTGGTTTTTAGGCTGCCAGTTTCATCCCGAATTGAAATCGAAACCGCTGTTGCCGCATCCTTTGTTTGTCAGTTTCATCAAAGCGGCTTATGCACATCGGTTGCAAGATGAAGTCGGTGAAGCAAAGAGTGAGAAAGAATTGGCGGCGCAAGCTGCTGGAGATTAGCCATGAACTTGCTGAAACGAACTCGTGCTGAAGTTTTGAACGAAAAAGCGAATGAGTTTGCTGACACAGGCAACAAAGAAGAAGCCATTCGTCTTTACTATCAAGCAATTGAAACATACCCAAAGTGGGCGGTGCCGTGGTTTAACCTTGGTTTGATTTACAAGCACAGCAATCGCTGGGCAGAAGCATTGGAATGCAATGAACGCGCTGTTGCCATTGATCCGAAACACGAAGGTGCAACTTGGAATTCGGGAATCGCTGCCACTGCACTCAACGAATGGGAAAAAGCACGAGCCGCATGGAAAAGCTACGGAATTGATTTACCTGATGGGGAAGGGCCGATTGAGGAGAATTTTGGACTCACGCCCATTCGACTCAAAAACAATGACGATGGAGAAGTTGTCTGGTGTAATCGCATTGATCCAGCTCGTGCCATTATTGACAACATTCCCTTTGTTGAATCCGGTCATCGCTTTGGTGACGTGGTGCTTCATGACGGAGCGCCGAACGGGCACCGCATGGTGCAAGGCCGAGAGGTTCCGGTGTTTGATGAACTCGAATTGCTTATGCCAAGCGAGTTTGGCACTTACACGGTTACTCTTGAAAACACAGACGACGCTTCCACGAAAGAATTGATTATGAGTTTTCTTGGTCAAGACCTCGGCGCGGAAAACTGGGAATCGAACATTCGGTGGATTTGTCAGGCTTGTAGCGAAGGGAAACCTTACGACCTTGCAACCGGCGATCATTCACACGATGAACACACCGCCACTTCTATGAGTGTTGCTACGCTTGCCATCGCTGCAACTTCCGAAGCGCAACTCAAAGCAATTCTCTCCCCTTGGCTCGCTAAACATTCCGAGGTTGTATTGGTTGAAATTGACTGCCTGCTTGAACCTGCGTTACGCAATTGAGATATGACCGAGCTTTACTCGCAACTCACGCAACAAACTTCCTTCTTCCTTTTCGCTGGCCCCTGCGTCATCGAATCAGAAACGCACGCCCTCAAAATGGCTGAAGCTGTCGCCGCCGTCGCACGACGGCTTGGCATTCCTTATGTATTCAAAGCCTCTTACGACAAAGCGAACCGTTCATCGGGCGCAGCTTTTCGCGGGCTGGGGATGGACGAAGGTTTGCGCATTCTCGCCAAGATCAAAGCTGAAGTCGGCGTCGCGGCGCTGACCGACGTACACGAATCTGCCCAGGTTCCCGCCGTAGCCGAAGTCGCCGATGTGCTGCAAATCCCTGCGTTCCTGTGTCGCCAGACCGACTTGCTCGAAGCGGCGGCGCGCTCAGGTCGCATCGTCAACGTGAAGAAGGGGCAGTTTCTCTCGCCGTGGGAAACCCAAAATATCGTAGCCAAACTGAAACAGTCGGGCTGTGCGCAGATGATGCTCACTGAACGCGGTTCGAGTTTCGGCTACAACAATCTTGTGGTGGACATGCGCGGCCTGCCGGTGATGCGCTCGTTCGGCGTGCCGGTGGTGTATGACGCTACGCACAGCTTGCAGCTTCCAGGAGGAATGGGCGCAGCAACGGGCGGGTTGCGCGAATACATCCCGCACCTCGCGCGCGCAGCGGTGGCCTGCGGCATTGACGGCTTGTTCATGGAAGTCCACGACGATCCCGCTAATGCGTTGAGCGATGCGACGACGCAGTTCCCGCTTGATAAACTCGAAACGCTGCTGGAAACTCTTTTGAGGATTCACGAACTCGTAAAATTATAGAAAGGCATCGCTGAGGTCTTTGCCGCAGAGCGGCAGTTGAATTTAGCCGTGGGTTTTGAACCCACGGAAGCAAGTCGCAATTCATTGCGTCGCGTCAGCGACGACTGAATTCAAGCGTCGCTAACGCGACGCTGGTAATTTCCCGCTACGTTCCCGGCGTTGAAACGCCGGGCTAAATTCAGGTCGTCGCTACGCGACTGCAATCTCAGCACTCCTTTTCTCGCTACCAAAACAAGTCTATGAAGCTCGAATTGCGGTCAGTCCGTCTCAAAAACTGCGGCCCGCTAGATGATGTGAAGCTGGATTTCTTTGATGCTTCGGGCAAGACGCTGCCGGTGTGTGTAATTGGCGGGGCGAATGGGAGTGGGAAAACTACCATTCTGGAAGTAATAGTTTGGTTGGCGAAAGTTATAGAGGGTTCGCCTGCCATGCCAGTACATTCAAATCGTGAAATGTACTATCAAGCCGATTGGCGACTTGACGAGGTTGATTTCAGCTTGTCGTTTGGCACTGACCCGTCAGATTTAGTAAGACAGCGACATCATCTACACGTTACCGAAAATGGATTTACTTTCACTCCATCGCCCGCAATAACAGAATTGGCTCGACGTTTGGTTCAACAACAATCTGGCGGCGAGCTTATTAAACCTGAGTATTTTTCAGCAAGCACTCCGATTCCATCTATTATTTATTTCCCATACGGGAGAGCCTTCGAGACGATAACAGGGGACAATATTTATAAAGAGGAAGACGTCTACCATTTTGTATATAAAATTGAGAAAACAGGGAAATTCGAAGGCTCATTTAATAGTTACTTAATTTGGTTGGACTACGCCGACCCTGAGCAATTTAGCCAAATTCAAGCAAGTCTTAATGAGTTATACGATGGAAAAATTTTTCGCGTTGATCGAAAACAACTGAGTGCTATTGTTAAGACTTCAAATGGAGAAGAGCATTCAATAAACAAGCTGAGTTCTGGCGAGCAAAATTTACTTATCACCCTGATGGAATTACGCCGCAAGCTCACGCCAGGCAGCATTGTGTTGATTGACGAGATTGAGAACAGCTTGCATCCAGCTTTTCAGCATCGTTTGGCTCAAGGCTTATTAAAGCTGCAAAAGGAAATTCCTTATCAGCTCATCGTGACAACGCATGCACGTGCTTTTGTAGAAATTTTTGGCACTGAAAACACCTTACTTCTAACTCCGTTTTAACTATGCAAACCATAGCGCCACAGCCTACCGATAAAGCTCAAGAAATTCTTGCGCGCTTTGACGCGGGTGCGCGTGTCGTTGTGTTGGTCGAAGGCGAAGACGACCGCGACACGTTGCGTATTTGGTTTAGTGAGCAACTGCCAGCATTGGAGTTTTACGATTGCGGAGGCAGTTCGCAGCTAAAAGCGTTGTTAGCCGATCTGTTGGCAGCGAGTACGTTGAAGCAGGTTTACGCAATTATGGATCGTGACTTTCGCAGCGAGGCTGAGGTCAACGATTCATACACCGATGGTTCGCACCTCTTTATCTTGCCGCGACACGAATTGGAAAATTATCTGCTCGAACCGCACGCCGTTTGGCAGGTAATTCACTTGCGATATCCCGAGCGGTTCGCAGATGTGCAGGCGGTGGCGCAACGGTTGTTAGCACTTTGCCGCCAACTCAAAAGCATCACGGCTGTGAACTGGATGTTTTTTGAAGAAGACCGCGCTGAATACGCGCGCAGCGGCGAAACGCAACGGCTAGGCAAGTTGCCGGAAGGTTACGAAACGACACGCACAGCCGTGCTGAAAGAAGCGGCGCAACGGCTCAATGCCAGCGAAGTTGAAATGAACGCGCGGCTATCAGCGCAAGAAGACTTGATTGAACGACGGCTGGCTGATTTAGCGACGGCGCATACGTTGATCGAAGGCAAGCGGTTATTGCACTGGCTGCAACGCGAAGATTTCAAGACCGGCGAAGGCTATCTGCGGCGCTTGCTCGTCCGCGAAAACCAATTGGTCGGAGTGCAAGCCGACTTGCGGTCGCTCGTTCTTGAACGCATCCTGAAAACCTACTGACATCGTATGGACTCGCATAACTTATACGCAATTATGAACAAGTATCTGCTCACTCTTTTAGTTTTGCTCGCGGTGAACGCGGCGGCCTTCGCGCAGGAATTCGAGATCAAGAAATACGACGTAAACGCCAAGATCAATGTGGCGGCGCGGTCGTTCGACGTGACGGCGAAACTGCGCGTCGTCAACTTTCTGCCCGCAGATTTGGCCGACCGCATTTTGCTGTCACCGAATAACAGGCCGCGCATCACGTTCTTTTTGAACGAAAAGGCCAAGGTTAGTGCGGTCACGGTGAATGGCGCGACGATTGTCACCAAGTCGGCGGAAGACCCGCGTAACAAGACGCAGCGCATTTCGTTCGACATCTCGACGACGATGGCGGGGCTGGCTGAGATGGAAGTCGTGATGACTTATAACTTGCCTTCCAGCGAACGCGGTTCGTCGTTGCACGTTTCGACCAGCGAATGTTTTGCGTTGCCTGCCAGCTTTTGGGTGCCGGTGGTTCATACGCCTTATCTCGACCACGGCGCCGATACGGCTCCGATGACGCTGACGGTGGCGTTCCCAGACGACGCGCCGAAGACGCTGAAAGTCGTGGCGAGCGGGCAGCGCAAGAGTGACAACAGTTTTGAGCAACCGCTGGCCGCGCAGCCGTTTTTCTTCACGGGCGATTACGACGTAGTGGCGCGGGGCGGAGCTTCGTTGCCGGTAGAGGTTTACGCGCCGCGCGGTTTGAGCGAAGCGGGCAAGGCGCAATCGCAACGCATCGCCGCTGAAGCCGAAAAGATTTTGAGTTTCTATGCGAAATACTTTGGCGTGCCGGTGGCGACGCCGTTTCGCGTGATCGCTTCGCAGGCGCGCGGGCTGGGCGCCGCTTCGACGCAGGATTTCGGACAATCGCGCGGCGATACGGCGTTTTCTGCGGTGGGAGCCGTCGCGGTGGATGACAGCCTGTTTCACCGCGATGCCGTAGATTTGGGTACGGTCGAGTTGATGGCGCAGGCGGCGGCGCGGCAATGGATTGACGGGCAGGTGTTGTTGCGCGGGCGTGGCGTAGGGCTGTTGCGCGATGCGTTGCCGATTTACGTCACGGCGCAATATCTGGGCGAACGTTTTGGCGTGGCGCAAAAAGACGCGGCGTTTGAACGTTATCGCCGGTCATACGCGACGGTCGCGCGTTCGGATGCGCCGCTGTTGATGACGAGTCCGTTAGAGCGTAGCTACACGACGAGCATGTTCAACAAGGGCGCGCTGGTGTGGCGGATTTTTGAGCTGACGTTGGGCAAGCCAACCTTCGACGCTACGTTGCGCGCGATGCTCAACCGCGGGCGCATTGACGTGCTATCGCTCAACGATTGGGTCGTGCGCGTGAACGAACGCACGAACGCCGTCGCGCCTGCGCCGCTGTGCGGGCAAAGCCGTTGCGCGAGTATGCGCAGCTTGTTGCAGGCGAACGGCGCGACGAAACAGCAGGTTAATGATCTGTTTGTGAACTGGTTTGAGAATGTTTACCTGCCCGACTTTGTCGTAGGCCAACCGCAAGCGGCGGTCAACGGACTTGAATCCACGATTGCGAATTTCGGCAACGGAGATTTCGCGGTTGAGATTGTCGCAACGACCGAAGACAACCAGACGCTCAAGCAAACGCTGACGTTGAAAGGCGGCGAATACGGCACGGTGACTTATCCGGCGGGCACGAAAATCAAATCTATCGAAGCCGATACGGCACGGCTGTTTGTGCAAAAAGATTATTCAAACGATGTGTTTCCGCGTCGCGTGACGGCGGCTGACAGTTTCGCGCAAGCCAACATCGCGTTCAGCAAAGACGATTTCACCACTGCCGAAACCAAAGCGCGCGAAGCGTTGGCGATTGATAAAGACGCGGCGACGTTGCAAGCCCTGTTGGGGCGCGTGCTGTTGGCGCAAAAGAAAAACGCCGAAGCCAAACAGGTTTTCACGGCGGTGTTGAAAAACGATGCACAACCCAATCAGGCGTATGGCAACGCGCACCTCGGCTTGGGCGACATCGCGCTGGCTGAAAATAACTTTGTCGAAGCGGCGCTGCATTACCGCCTGGCAGCTTATTCAGATTTAGACATCGGCACGACGCTCATCGCGCGCGAAGGTTTGCTCAAGGCCGAAAAAGGCGGCAATGCCGTCAAGCTGCCCGAAGACGTACGCGCGTTTTGGAAGAGCTTCGACAGCGCGATTGTGTCGGGTACGTCAGATCAGGTCGGCGCGTTGCTCGAACTCGGCAACCTGCGCGGCTTCTCGCAACGGCTGGTCATCAACAAACCGCAACTCTGGGCAACGGAACTCTTGCGCACCGAAGAATGGGACGCCGATCAAATTGCCGTAGACGCGCTGTTGCGGCTCAGGCTGGAAGGGAAGGAATACGCCGGACGCGCGCTCTTTGTGATGAACCGACTGAGCGGCAAACTGCTGTTAAGCGAAGTGCCGATCTTCGATTTGAAAGTGACGGGAGGCGCGCAGTAATGGCTCAAGCACAACGCATCGCTTATATCAGCGAAGAAGATTATCTGGTGAGTGAGGAACTCAGTCCGGTGAAGCGTGAATACGTAGACGGTCAAGTGTTTGCGATGGCAGGCGCGACAGATTCGCATAATATCATTACCACCAACACGCTGTTTCATTTGCATTCGCACGTTCGCGGTTCGGCTTGCCGTGCATATGTCAATAACATGAAAGCGCGCATCCAGGCGATCAATACTTACTATTACCCTGATGTAATGGTGAGTTGCGGACCGCGCAAGCCCCAAGACGTTTTCACTGAAACGCCCGTTCTAATTGTGGAGGTCATTTCGCGCCGCACCGAAACCACTGATCGGCGCGAGAAGCTGACGAACTATCGCAAAATTCCTACGCTGCGCGAATATGTGTTGATTGACCAGCGCAAGCGTTCAGTCGAAGTCTATCGCTTGAATGACGACGGCCAATGGATGCAAGAAATTATCCGCAGCAAAGGCGAGTTGGAACTGACCTCACTGCCTAACGGCCCTTGCGTCATCAGTCTGGATGAAATCTATGAGGGCGTGATTCTCGCCGCCTGAAAAGACCATGCCCAACGCAGACACCCACGACCGCATTACTTACATTCTCGCGCCTGTCACCGCCGTCGGCGCGCAATGGTACTGGCAGCGCCCGCTGCTCGCCGTCATTGCAACAGTGTTCATGCTGTTTGCCGGACTGATGTTCGGCCCTGACCTAGACTTGCATAGTCGGCCTTATAAACGTTGGGGGCCGTTGCGTTTTATCTGGAAGCCCTATCAAGCCGCGCTCTCGCATCGTTCGGCTTATTCGCATGGGCCGTTGCTGGGTACGGTTGTGCGCGTCGTATATTTTTTGGTGATCTTTTTGATGCTGGGCAGCATCGTGTTGTATCTGCGCGACCGTTATCTTTTCGGCTCACAGCTTTATTGGGGCGAGCAATACGACTTGTTGCGGCTGGATGTAGTGCGCTTTTGGGAGACGACCGAGAAGCCCTATTTTTACTCCTCGTTTGCCGGTATGTGGTTTGGCGCGCTGACGCATACGGCGGCAGATGTGATCTGGTCTACGTGGAAGAAACTTAAGCGCGCGTTTTAACGATTTGGCGTGGTCGCCTGCTTCTTGATATTTACGTTGCCGTTGAACGTTGTCGCGGTGACTTGTGCGCCACCTTTGCCTACGACACCGCGCACCGTGCCGCGCCCGCCGATGGTTCCGCTGCTTAGTTGCAAGGGGAACTCAGTATTGAGCGAACCGCTGAAGGTTTGCGCTGCGAGATTGAATTCGCTGTCTGCCGGAACCATCAACATCACATCGCCGCTGAAACTCTGAAATTCATAAGTGCCATCGCCGTGCAACTTGCCCTGATAGCTCAGGTTGCTGCTGTGAGCTTTGAGGCGAAGCTCGTGCGCGTCTACGTCTTGCACGGTTACATTGTCGCTGACGCTGCTGGCGT
>JANNUY010000303.1:0-2408 GCA_031414155.1 Acidobacteriota bacterium | reverse complement strand
AACGCGAAAATCGGCGGCCCCAGCGTACGCCCGCCGCAACCCGATGGCGTCTATGCCTTTACGCAAAACAAAAAGAACTGGATGGCGGCGGCTGATACGCAACGCTTTCGCCGCGCGCTCTATACGCAGTTTTATCGCAGCGCGCCTTACCCATTGCTCACAACCTTTGACTCCCCCGATTTTCAGCAGGTCTGCACGCGACGCTTTCGCTCGAATACGCCGTTGCAATCGCTGACGCTGGCAAACGACCCCGCGTTTCTCGAAATCGCCCAAGGCTTGGCGGCACGACTCGTACGCGAAGTGCCGGGCGAGTTTTCGGCAACGTTGGATGCACGATTGCGGCATGCGTTCGCGCTGTGTTTCAGCCGTCCGCCCAGCGCCACGGAACTCGCCGCCTTGCGCAGTTACGTCGAACGGCAAGCCAGCCAACCCGCAACGGCGGCGGCGCTGGTGAATAAAGAATTGACGAAGGCCGGATTGACCGAAGCGCAATCGGCTGCGCTGACAGCGGCGGCGCGGGTGTTGTTCAATACGGACAATTTTATTACGAGGGAGTGATGAGCAAGCGATTCGTGCTACATTGGCAATGGAGGTAAAAGTCATGAGTCTCAAACAACGCAGACAACAAACAACATCGCTAAAAACAACAGGGCCAACCTCGAAATCAGCGCGCCAGCCCCTGAAAATGTCGCCCCTCGCGCGCAAGGCTACGCGCCTTTATGAAACCAAACTGAAAGCCTTGCTTGAACCAGATTGTATCGGAAAGTTCGCGGCCATCGAGCCGGATTCGGGCGATTACTTTGTGGCTGATGGCATGTCCGCCGCGATGAGTCAGGCGCGATTGCAGCATCCTGACAAAAAGTTCTTCCTAGTCAGAATCGGTTTCAAGGCTGCGGTCACATTCAAAAACCCGGTACCACTCTCTTTATGAAACGAACGCAACGCTTGCGGGGATGGTGGGATGAACACCTCTCGCCTCATTTGGCGGTGGCGATGGCGACTGGCGAGAACCTTGATTTGGTTGTTGATTCCGGCTTCAACGGCGAACTGATTTTGCCGAAGCCGTTGCTGATTCGGCTTGGCTTACCGGACGACGGCACGATGTTTTCGGTGTTGGCTGATGGCTCTGTCGTGGAAACCGAAGTGCATATCGGAGAGATCGTCTGGTTCGGACAAACGCGCGAAGTCCGCATTCAAGCCACCGATGCTGATGAAGGCTTACTCGGCACGGAATTATTTCGGGGTTGTGTCGTCGAACTCGACCCTGATACCGACCACGTTCTCTTTCGCAAGAAGTCAGGCAAGGCGCGAAACAGCGTGAAATGAGTTATGACCGAACCCACCAATCCGAATTATGCCGCCGATGTCGCGCGTGATTTCGTGCGTCAGGGCATCACGCAAAATCTGAACGCCTACCTCATCAGTGTCACGCCCGGGCAGGTCGAAATTGGCGTAGACTTTCGCCACGATCTGACGCAGCAGCACGGCTACTTGCACGCAGGCGTCGTCACCACCATCGTAGATTCCGCTTGTGGCTTTGCGGCTTATACCTTGATGCCGCCCAGTTCTGGCGTGCTGACCGTGGAATACAAAGTGAATTTTATGGCTCCGGCGAGTGGCGAAAAATTCATTGCCGTAGGCCGCGTCGTCAAAGCGGGCAAGACCTTGTCGGTTTGTCAGGGCGAAGTCTTCGCGGTGCAAAACGGCGAACGCAAAACCATCGCGGTGATGCAAGCGACGATGATGCGAATGGCAGAGCAATCGTAAAATTTCACGAGAGGAAAACGATTATGTTGAAATGGCAGGATGTGTTGCGGATCGCCCGCGACGGCAATCCCGAAACGGAACGCAAAGTAACTAAAACCGAAACGGAATGGCGCGCGCAATTGACGCCGGAGCAATACGCTGTGACGCGGCAGCAGGGCACGGAGCGGCCTTTCAGTTCGGCGCTGTGCAGCCTGTTCGAGCCGGGTTTATATGCCTGTGTGTGTTGCGATGAGTTGCTGTTCGATGCAAGCGAGAAATTCGAGAGCGGAACAGGCTGGCCTTCGTTTACGCAACCGCTCACGGAAAACGCGATTGCCTATCACGCCGACGAGTCTTATGGAATGGTGCGCGTAGAAACCGTATGCAATGTTTGCGCGGCGCATCTGGGGCATGTGTTTCCTGACGGGCCTGCGCCGAGCGGCTTGCGCTATTGCATGAACGCCGCCGCGCTGAAAAAGGCCAACAGTCAAACGTAGCGAAGCCGATTCGATGAAAATCTTTGCTTCGGTCTGTGCCTCTGAGGGCTAATTTTTGTGTAAGCCCTGCCTCCCCAAAAAAACCTTGGCTCGTAGCAATCCAATGCCACGGCGACTCCCGTAAAGCCAGACGGGTGGGCGTAAAGCATTCGGCTCATCAATAAA